>JAEZPL010000259.1 GCA_023413605.1 Pseudomonadota bacterium | reverse complement strand
CGGGTGGTGGAATGCGTGGACGACGCCCTGACGAGGGTCCGCGCGACCGTCGGCGATCCGGGCAACACGGTGGCGACCACCGTCGTCGACTCGGACGGCTGGGGCTGCACGCTGATGTCCAGCGTTTTCAAGCGCTTCGGCTCCGGAATCGCGGTGCCTGGTGGCGGATTCGTGCTGCAAAACCGCGCGCACGGCTTCGCGGAGCCCGGCCACATCAACGGCGTGGCGCCGGGCCGCCGCCCCTACCACACGGTCATTCCCGGCGCCGCGCTGCGCGATGGCCGGCCTTTCGCCTTCTTCGGGCTGGTCGGCGGCAACATGCAGCCGCAGGGGCATGTGCAGATCGTCACGCGCCTGATCGGCGGCGCGACCGACCCGCAAGCCATCCTGGACGCCCCGCGATTCCGCGTGCAGGATCCGAAGGTCGTCGCGGTCGAGGAAGGCATCGCCCCCGCGCTGCGCGACGCGCTGGCCGCGGCGGGATACAGCGTCACGGTCGGCGGCGCGGATTTCGGCGGCGGGCAGGTGATTCTGCGCTGCGACGGCGGCTGGGCGGCCGGTTCCGACCGGCGCAAAGATGGGATCGCGCTGGCCTTTTGAGGAAAACCGGTGCGGGTGAATGCCCCACCGGAGGTCAACCGATTGATCCGGCTAAAAATTTGCTTGACGTACAAACGAACTGTATACAGTATGGAGTTGAGGGCGGCGGACATATGGTTTGCAAGGTCCGCCCCGCCGCCCTTCTCCCTCCCGGCACCATCCGGTGCGGGGTGGATGTGAGGCAAGGCGGATCGTAGAGCCCACGCCCGTGCCAGAGCTTGTCGCAGCGCCCCAAGGCGTCCCGACGGCGAATGGCGGCGGACGACCGACACCAGATCACGACGTCTCAAGCGGCGGTCCCCGTTCGGCCCGCCGCACCGGACGCCGCATGCCGGCGCCCGCCCATGGTCCGCGCTCCGCACACTCTCCCCCATCGAGAAGGCGCATGGCTCAGCCCCACACCCCCTCACTTCGTTTCACTCCCGTCTGGGCCGCCGCCCAGTCCATCCGCAGCGGCGCCGTGACGAGCGTGGACCTGCTGGACGCCTGCCGCGAGGCGGTGCGGGACAGCAACCCGGCGATCAACGCGCTGGTGCTGGCCGACTTCGACCGCGCCCGGCAAACGGCGGAGGAACGGGACCGCGAGACGGGCCAGGGCCGCAACCGCGGCCCCCTGCACGGCATCCCCTTCACCATCAAGGAAAGCTTCGACGTCGCCGGCTGGCCGACCACCTGCGGCAACCCGGCCTTCCGCGACACCATCGCCCGGCAGGACGCCACCGTGGTGAGCAAGCTGGCGGACGCCGGCGCGGTGCTGATCGGCAAGACGAACGTGCCGATGCACCTGCGCGACTGGCAGAGCTACAACGCGGTCTACGGCACCACCCGGAACCCTCACGACCTGGAACGCACCCCCGGCGGTTCCTCCGGCGGCAGCGCCGCCGCCGTGTGCGCCGGCATGTCCTTCTTCGACGTGGGTTCCGACATCGGTTCCTCGCTGCGCAACCCCGCCCATTACTGCGGCGTTTTCTCGCACAAGAGCAGCCACGGCATCGTGTCAATGCTGGGGCACGGCACCGGCGGCGGGACGGAGCTGCCGGACATCAACGTCGCCGGACCGCTGGCGCGCTCCGCCCGCGACCTCGCCCTGGTGCTGGACGCCATCGCCGGCCGCGACGGGGCGGAAGGCGATGTCTACCGGCTGGAGCTTCCCGACTGCCCTCGCGCGCATCTGCGCGACTTCCGCGTCGCCATCCTGCCGTCCCACCCCTTCGCCGAAGTGGACGAGGCCGTGTCCGCCCCCATCGAGGCGCTCGGCCGTTGGCTGGAGCGGGAGGGCGCGTCCGTCGCCTGGAACGCCCGTCCGGACATCGACCCGGCGGCGCTGTGGCGCACCTACGTCCTGCTGTTGCGTGCTTCCACGTCGCAATACATGCCGGACGCCGTCTTTGCCGAATCCCAAAGGATCGCCGCCGGCAACGCGCCGGACGACCTGACCTACGCGGCCCTTCAGCACACGGGCGCCACGCTGCACCACCGCGACTGGCTGGCGCTGCAAGCGCTCCGCCGCGGCTTCATGGCCGCCTGGGACGCCTTCTTCCAGGACGTCGATGTGCTGCTCTGCCCCGCCGCGGCGACCACCGCCTTTCCCCTGAACGAGGAGGGGGAGCCCTGGCAGCGGTTCCTGACCGTCAACGGACGGCCGCAGCCGATGACCACGCAACTGTTCTGGGCCGGGCATTCGGGCCTGTGCCATCTGCCATCCACCGTCGCGCCCATCTCGCATGGGGGCGGGCGCAACGGCGGGCTGCCGGTCGGCGTCCAGATCGTCGCCCGGCGTTTCCACGACCGCACGTCGCTGCGGTTCGCCCAACGGCTCGAAGAAGCCGGCTATGCCTTCGTCCCGCCGGAACCGATCCGGCCGGTCGTCGCAAACAACCAGTGAGGTTTTCGCCACCCCCGCAAACACATGTTTCTCGGAGGGATCATGCTCGGTTGGTTCAGCACGCTCAGTGCGCAGGAAAAGAAGGCCTTTCACGGCGCCTTCCTCGGACACGCGGTCGACGTGTTCGATTTCATGATCTATTCCTTCCTGATCTCGACGCTGATCGGGCTGTGGGGCATGGACAAGGCGATGGCCGGTTCCATCGTCACCTACACGCTGCTCGCGTCTCTGGTGGGCGCCATCGGCGCCGGAATTCTCGCCGACCGCTATGGCCGCGTGCGGGTGCTGCGCTGGACGATCGTTCTGTTCGCCGTCGCCTGCTTCCTGTGCGGCTTCGCCGAATCCCCACAGCAGCTGATGTTCTTCCGCATGTTGCAGGGGCTGGGTTTCGGCGGTGAATCCTCGCTCTGCATGGTTCTGGTCACGGAGATGATCCGGAATCCGGAGCATCGCGGCAAATATTCGGGCTTCACGGCCAGCAGCTATTCCTTCGGCTGGGGTGCGGCGGCCGTCGCCTACGGCATCGTCTTCTCGCTGTTCGAGCCGGAGACGGCGTGGCGCGTGTGCTTCTTCCTGGGCATCTTCCCGGCGCTGGTCGTCATCTACCTGCGCCGCAACATTCAGGAGCCGGAGGTCTACACCGAATCCAGGAAGGCCGGCGCCGCCGGGGGTGGGGCCTTCAGCGGACTGGGCAAGGTCTTTGCACCGCCGCTGCTGGGCAAGACGATCCTGTGCAGCCTTCTGTCGGGCGGCATGCTCGGCGGCTACTACGCCCTGGCGACCTGGCTGCCGACCTACCTGAAGACGGAACGCGGCCTGTCGATCTTCGGCACCAGCTCCTACCTCGCCGTCATGATCCTCGGCTCGCTGGTCGGCTACGGGCTCGGCGCCTATGCGGCGGACCGGCTGGGGCGGCGCTGGACCTACATCCTGTTCGCCGTCTGCGCCTTCACCATGGCGCTGGTCTACATGATCATTCCCGTGTCCAACACCTCCATGCTGTTCCTGGGCTTCCCGCTGGGCGTGGCGATGCAGGGCATGTTCTCCGGCGTCGGGGCGACGATCTCCGAATCCTATCCCAACTCGGTGCGGGCCACGGGCTACGGCGTGTCCTACAACGTCGGGCGGGTGATCGGCTCCTTCTTCCCGCTGGCGGTGGGCACGGTCAGTTCCAGCCATCTGTCTCTGGGCATGTCCATCGCCGTGGTGGCTGGTGCCGGCTATGTGCTGGTGACGATCGCCGCGTTGATCTTGCCGGAAACCAAAGGTCTCGACCTGCGCCAGCTTCAGGAAGGCGACGGTGCGGAAGCACCCCTGCCGGCCAGCGCGGCCACCGCCGCCGCGGTGCAGGACCGGTAGGATCGCGGCCTTCACGAACGAAAAGCCCGTGTCCGAAGCGGTCGGACACGGGCACTTTCCGCAGCACGCCAAAATTTTCGGCGAACCCTTGCTGAGTTCGGAAAACCAGCGCTCATCACGTCGACTGCGCTTTCCCGACATTTCCCCGCGAACTGTCGTTGCGAGAAACCTGGCCGGACCGGTCGTTTGTGCAGGTGCGTTCGCTGCATATTGCAGTGCATCGAGAATGCATTTCGCAAACGCAAAAGAAGTTTTCGCCTTTGGTCGTATGCCTGTATTCATAATAAATTACAATCCATTCAACAGCAAGCATCAATGATACGCGCTCAATGACTGTTTTTTCATTGGCATGAATTTTGCCAAATCGGGTGACGGAACAAATGATCGCTCGCCCGATAATAATAGGATACCGTCATGCGCAACAACGGATCGGTAACCGGAAAGGAACTGAATTTCCCGGATGGCCATCTTCTGGTCTCGAAAACCGACCAGAAAGGCCGAATAACCTTCGTGAACAACGCTTTTGCCGAAATCAGCGGATATTCCGAAGACGAGCTGATCGGCTCCCCCCACAACCTCGTCCGCCACCCGGACATGCCGAAGGAAGCCTTCGCCAATCTTTGGGAAACGATCAAGGCTGGCCGTCCGTGGGAAGGCTTGGTCAAGAACAGATCCAAGAACGGCGATCACTACTGGGTAAAGGCGAACGTCACGCCGGTGGTGGAGGATGGCACCATTGCCGGATACATCTCGATCCGCTCGAAGCCTTCACGGGAGGAAGTGGCTTACGCGGAGCGCGTTTATGAAGAAATCCGCAGCGGGAACGGCAAGGCATACGCGCTGGAAGACGGCTGCATCGTTCGCAACACTCTCGGTCAACGCCTGAGGGTGAAAGCCGCCAGCATCACCGGCCAGCTTGCGATCCTGTCGACCTTGATGATGGCTGTCACCGTTCTGGTCGGCCTGATGGGGCTTCAAGGCATGAACGAAGCCAATCTGGCGACAAAGTCGATTTTTGAAGACGAAACCGCCATGATCAGCCGGCTTGGCGACATCGACAGCCGAACCCAAAGCAATCTGCGGCGCCTGTCGCTCATGACTTTTGAAGTTCGAAGCGGAGACAAGATTTCCGTTGAGCGCATAACGGCGGAGATACGTTCTGAAATCGCCTCGACTGCGCAAATTTGGGCGGATGCCGCGGCGCTAACGCCTCGGGGGGAAGAGAAGAAATACGCAAGCCAGTTCAGCGAGAGTTACAAAAATCTTTCTGAAAAGGGGATGGAGCCGGTCCTTGCCCTCGCGCAGAAAGGTGATGCCACCGCCTACGAAGAATTTCTCAAAAACACGGTGACGCCTCTTTTCCAGGAATACAGCAGGGCCATGGGGGATTTGAAGGCCATTCAGATGCCGCATGCGAAGGCCTTGCTTGACGACGGTGCCGCGGATTTCAATCGCCGGATTCTGTGGATGTCGGCGTTTCTGCTGGGGAGCGTCGTGGTCGCCGTCGTCTTCGGCCGGCGCACCCTGGTTTCGGTTCTGATGCCCCAGGTGCAGCTTGAGAAGCATTTGGACGCCATCGCGCGGGGCGATCTGCACACCGTGTTTCCTTATCCCGCCATTCTGGAATTTGCCCGCAGCGGGTCCCAGCTCCGCACCGTGAAGGCCAAGCTCTCCTATGCGACGCTGGAGCGTGCCGAACGTCAGCGCCAAGCGGAAGCGGAGCGGCAAGCGACCCTGGAAATGGCGAAAGCGGTGGAGCGGGAGGCGGCCCAGGCCGTGCAATTGGTGGTGGAGCGCACACGAGCCATGTCGCAGGACTCCAGCGTGATGGCCATGTCCGCGGAGCGGGTCAGTTCCACGGCCCAGAGCGTCTCCAACGCCGCTGGACAGGCGCTGAACAACACCGAGACCGTGGCGGCCGCCACCGAAGAGCTGACGGTCTCCATCCGCGAAATCTGCGCACAGATCACACATTCAAGCGACGTGACGCGCCGCGCGGTCGAGAACGCCAGATGCGCGGAGATGACCATCCAGCAGCTGTCCGATGCGGTCGGTCGGATCGGCGAGGTGGTCGACCTGATCAACAACATCGCCAGCCGGACCAATCTGCTGGCGCTGAACGCCACCATCGAGGCGGCGCGCGCCGGCGAGGCCGGCAAAGGCTTCGCGGTCGTGGCGCAGGAGGTGAAGAACCTTGCAAGCCAGACCGCCCGTTCCACCGAGGAAATCACGCGCTACATTGCGGAGGTGCAGTCCGTGACCGGAACCACCGTTTCCGCGGTAACCGAAGTCAGCGGCATAATCGGCAAAATCGACGGCATCTCAAGCGCGATCGCGGCTGCGATGGAGGAGCAGACAGCGGCCACCCAGGAAATCAGCCGCAACGTTCTGGAAGCATCCAACGCCGCGCGGGAGGTGTCGCGCTGCATTTCGGAAGTTTCGAAGGAAGCCGTCAACACAGGCATCCAGGCCGAGCACATGCGCGTCTGCTCGACGGAGGTCGAGGGCAGCATCACCGGACTGCAACACGTTCTGATCCAGGTCGTGAGCGGCGCCACGGACAAGGCCGGCAAATCGGCGGCCTGACCACCCGCCCCGGCGGAGCGCAAGCCCGCCTTGACGGTGGTCAAGGACGGCCTGCCCGGTCCCTTACAGAGTTCGGGAACGCTCATGTCCCGGTTCGGTAGGGAGTTTCCCGATGCAGCCCGAAGCCCTTCCCTCGGCTGGTCCCACGGCCGGTATCGGCCACAATTCCCAAGGCGCCGCCATCGGGGTGGAAGTCCGCCTGTTCAACACCATTCTCAAGCTGTGCCCGACGGTGCCCGCCCGATCGGTCGTCGAGCTGGCACCGGGGGCGACCATCGGCGATGTCGTGCGCCGGCTGGGCATCCCGGCGCATGAGATTTTCCTGGTCCTGGTCAACGGCCGCGACGTCACGCCGAGGTTGGGGGTGCCGGTGGAAACCGGCCGGGTGCTGAGCGACGGCGACGTGGTCGCCTTCTCCGGCCCGGTGCCCTACAGCTGGGGCTACGGCGCCTGCGTGGTGTGATTGGATCGGCGCCGGACGACGGCACGAGCGGGAGGCAACGAGGACGCATGGCGCTTACGCCCGATCCGGCCGTTCTGCACGGCATGCCGTTGTTCGACGGGCTTGACGCCGCAGCGCTGGTGGACGTCGTCCAGCAGGCGCGCACGCGCCGCGTCCCGAAAGCCACGCTGATTTTCGCGCAGGGCGACGAGGCGCAGGGCGGGCACGCGCTGATCGACGGGCGCGTGAAAATCGTCCAATCGAACAGCGAGGGGCAGCAGGTCGTCATGCGCTTCATCGGCCCGGGGGAGATGTTCGGCACCCTGGCCATGTTCACCGACGGCACCTACCCGGCCGACGCCGTCGCCGTGTCCGATTGCGTGGAAATCCACTGGCCCGCCGCGACCATGACCGCGCTGATGGAGCGGTACCCGCGCATCGCGCTGAACGCTCTGGGGATCGTGGGCCAACGGCTGCGCGACGTGCAGGTCCGGCTGCGCGAAGGGGCGACCGAGCGGGTGGAGCGGCGCGTCGCCCGCGCCCTGATCCGCCTCGTCCGGCAAGCGGGGCGGCGGGTGGACTCCGGCGTGGAGATCGACTTCCCCCTGTCGCGCCAGGATTTGGCGGAGATGACCGGCACCACGCTGCACACCGTCAGCCGCACCCTGTCCGCCTGGGAAAGCCAGGGCATCGTGGAAAGCGGGCGCCAGCATGTCGTGATCCGCAAGCCCCACGCGCTGGTCGCCATCGCGGAAGACCTGCCGGCCGTCACCACGAAGCCGGGCGGCGAATAGGACGGGCGCCGTTCTTTGCTCCGGCGCAAAGAGCGGTGCGGGGCGGTGGCCTATCCTGCCCCCACGCCCGCACACAGGACGAGAGGTTGGTCCCATGGAACCCCGTCACATCCGCACGCCTTCGGCCGATATGACCGTGGCCGAGCTTCTGCGGGGATGGCCGTCGCTCGGGTCTGTGTTCCTGCGCCGCCGCATGGCCTGCCCCGGCTGCGCGATGGCGCCCTTCATGACGCTGCGCGAGGCGGCGGAATCCTACGGGGTGGACGCCGACGCGCTGCTGGCCGAACTGGCCGCGGCGGCCGACGTTCGGACCGGAAATCGGAATTGAGGCGGAGAGATCGGCCATGACCTGGAAGGAAGCCCTGACCCGGTGGATGGGACACAGCGCCGACACCGTTGCGGAAGCCAGCCCAACGACCGCACCCATAGACGGCGAACCGTTCACGCGTGAACAGCGCGTCCGCGCCGCCCTGCGCGCGGTCGAGGATCCGGAACTTGGCCTGAACATCGTCGACCTCGGGCTGGTCTATGCGGTCGAGGCGACGGAGGACCGGGTGCGGGCCGACATTTCCATGACCACGCCGACCTGCCCGCTGGGCGAGGCCATCCTGGACGACGCGCGGGCGGCCATCGGCCGCGCGCTGCCGGATGTGACGGACCTTCAGGTCCGTCTGGTGTGGGATCCGCCCTGGACTCCTTCGATGATGAGCGACGATGCGCGCAAACAGCTTGGCTGGTGATACGGTGGCCGGCGACACGTTGGCTGGCGACACAGTGGCCGGTGAAACGGGCCAAGCCCCGCCGATGTCCCGGCGCGCCGTGCGCATGATTCGGGCGCCGATCCTGGTGATGGCCGGGCTCGCCATGGCCGCCGGCCTGCTGGGCGGGCTGGCCCGGCTGGGCCTTCCGGCGCCGGGATCGGCCACGGACCTGCCGGTCGCCCACGGCCCGCTGATGGTCGCGGCGCTGTTCGGCACCGTGATCGGCCTGGAACGCGCGGTCGCCATGGGCGGGCGCTGGCCCCATTTGGCGCCCATCCTGTCCGGAGCGGCGGGCATCCTGCTGATCGCAGGCGGGGATCCGGTCCTGGCCTCGGCACTTTCCGGCGCTGCCGCCGCCGTCCTTCTGGCGGGATCCCTGCTGGTGCTGCGGCGGCATCCGGCGCTGCACGCCGCGGTGCTGGCCGGCGGGTGCGCCTGCCTGCTGGCCGGGAATCTCGTCTGGATGGCCGGGCCGGCGGTCGGTGATCCCATGCCATGGTGGATCGGCTTCCTGGTGCTGGTGATTGCCGGGGAGCGGCTGGAACTCAGCCGCGTGCTGAAACCACCGCCCGGCCGAACCGCGCTGTTCCTGGCGGCGGCGGGCCTGCTGCTCGGCGGAATCGCCCTGTCGTCCCTGTGGTTCGATGGGAAGCTTGCCCTCCTCGGGCCGGGTCTGCTCGGCATGGCGCTGTGGCTGGCGCGCTACGACATCGCGCGGCGGACCATCCGGCAAAGCGGCCTCGTCCGCTACGTCGCCGCCTGCCTGCTCGCCGGCTATCTGTGGCTGGGCGTGGCGGGGCTGATGGCCATGGCGGCACCCGCCGGGGCGGCCTTCGTCCGCGACGCGGTGCTGCACGCCATCTTCCTGGGTTTTGTGCTGACGATGGTCTTCGCCCACGCGCCGATCATCCTGCCGGCCCTGCTGAAGGTCACGGTGCCCTACCGCCCGGTCTTCTATGCCCATGTCGCGCTTTTGCACGCAACGCTGCTGCTGCGCGTCATTGCAGACCTGTTCGGCTGGGTGGACCTGCGGGCCTTCGCCGGGCTGGGAAACGGGGCGGCGATCCTCGTTTTCGCCGCATCGACCGCGTGGGCCGCTGCCCACGGCCGAGCCTCCACCCGTTCACGCAACAAGGCATAGCGCCATGTCCGTTGGCAAGCTAGACAATACCCGCTGGGACGACGCCGAGGCTGACGACGGCGGCGCGGATCTGCTGGCCGGCCTGCCCGGCCATCCCATGATGTGGATCCTGATCCTGAGCGAACTGGCCGTGTTCGGCGTCGCCTTCATCGGCTTCGCCGTGGCCCGGCTGCTCGATCCCGCCGGCTTCGCCGCCGGGCAGGCGCATCTGGATCCCATGCTGGGCGGGCTGAACACCATCGTGCTGGTGACCAGCGGCTTCCTCGCCGCAAGCGGCGTCGCGGTGCGGCGCGAGGGGGACCGGGGCCGGGCGCGCGGCCTGTTCGGCGCTGCGGCCGCTTTGGGCCTGCTGTTCCTCGTCATCAAGGGCACGGAATACACGGCCTCGATGGCCGCAGGCCTCACGCTCGACGGCGGCGGATTCCCCAGCCTCTACTATCTGCTGACCGGCTTCCACGCGCTGCACATGGTCATGGGCATCATCCTGCTTCTGATCGTCGCGTGGCACGACAGCGTGGAGAATCTGGAGACCGGGGCGGCCTTCTGGCACATGCTCGATCTCGTGTGGGTCGTGCTCTACCCCCTGCTGTACCTGCTGCGCTGAGGGAGGCCGGCGATGAACCGCACACGAAACGGCCTGCTGCGAAGCTGGGCGCTGCTGGTCGCGCTGACGCTCGCCACGACGCTGCTGGGCGCGCAGGAATCGGCGGGGGGCCACGGTCTGCCCTTCGGCATGGCCGGCGTCGTCGCCGTGCTGGCCTTCGCCCTGGTGAAGGGCCGCCGGATCCTCACCCACTACATGGAACTGCGCCACGCCCACAGCGCTTGGCGCACCGGGCTGACGGTCTACCTGACGGTGATCGGCGCGGTGATCCTGCTCCTCCACGCCGCCGGCACCCTCGGCTGGCTTCCGGCCCATTGATCACTCAGCGGCAAACATCCATGCACACCGAAAGCCCCACCGGCCAGCGCATCCACGACGACCACCACCGGGTCGTCGCCCTCCTGAACGACCTCGAAGCCTTTCTGGACGGCACGAGGGACGACGACGCCCCGGCCCTCGCCGCGGCGCCGGATCGCCGTCTGCTCGCCGCATTGGAGGCGGAGCTGGGGGCGGGCCTCGCCGACCATTTCGATACGGAGGAGGAACTGTTCCCCGCCATCGCGGCGGCCGGCGGGCATGAGCTGACCGCCGACCTGATGGCGGACCACGCCGCCCTGCGACCGTTGGCAACCCGCCTTGCCCGCCTGTCCGCGCTGGCCCTGCGCGACGGCTTCGACGAGGAAAGCTGGGCGGTGTTCCGTTCCTTCAGCCGGAACCTCATCGAAGGGCTGGTCCTGCACATCCAGAAGGAGGAAACGACGCTGCTCGCCGTGGTGGACGCGCTGCTGCTGCCGGCCGAAGAGGCGCAACCGCGGTAGTGTTTGTGCTGGAACAAAGAGGGTGCCGGCCCGCCGGGATAGAACGTCCCCCGGCTTTCACGTCAACCTTCAGAAGACCTGCCGGAGCACCATGCAGACCATCCTCCACACCGACCAGGGCGAACCGGTCATCGACGTCCAGTCCATTTCGCCCTTTCAGCGCCATCCCCTGATTTTCCAGGCGGTGCAGGAACTGGCGCCGGGCGAAGGCCTCGTCCTCGTCAACGACCATGATCCCCGCCCGCTGCGCCTCCAGCTCGACACGCTGTTCCCGGCCTCCTTCACCTGGCAGTATCTGGAGCAGGGTCCCGACACCTGGCGCGTCCGCATCGGCCGGCCGGCGCAGGGGGCGGCGCACATCCCCACGCACCGCGTCCGCATAGAGCGGAACGGCCGGGTGGTCGTGGCGGATGCGCAGGACGCGCTGGGCCAGACGGCGGACGGCGCGCTGGTCTGCGAGGTGACCGATTGCCCGCCGAACGCGACGCTGGACGACGTGCTCGACCTGATGCACGGCGTCGTGCCGCCCGCGGGCGTGCTGAGCATCGCCTATGAACGGCTGGTGGCGCGGCGCAGCGGATCCTGCTGCGGCGGCATGTGCGGCTGATCGGCCCTGTCGACAATCACCCGGATGCCATGGGAGGCGATGCATGAACGAGGCACAGATCGGATTGCTGCTGGTGACCCCGGCGCTGGTCGGCATGGCCATCCTCATGCACCGCCAAGGGGTGATGACGAGGACCGGCGCGGTCCTCGCCTCCCTCGCCTCGCTGGCCGCAGGAGCCTGGATGTTCTTCACGCAGTGATGCCTTGTCCGTCAGGCCTTTTCGTCCGGCCCGAGCTTGACCTCGATCAAGAAAGACCGCGCGCCCGCGTGGGAGACTGCATGATGGGCGGAAGCGCCCCACAAACCAGAAAATCCCACGAACCAAAAAAGCCATGGGCGGGCGCGATGCGAGCGAAGGATTTGGACGTTGTGCGAACCCTCCCGCCCTTCGGCGGGATGGACGACGCGGCCGTGGAGGCGCTGACCTACGGGGCGCTGCTGCAACGGCTTCCCCGCGAAACCACCCTGTTCGAAGAGGGTGATCCCGCGGATTTCCTGCATGTGCTGGTCGATGGTTCCGCCATGCTGTGCGGCCGTGATCAGGCGGGCCAGGAAACGGTGATCGAGATCCTTAAGGCCGGCGACTGCTTCGTGCCGGCCGCGGTGCTGACCGACGCGCCCTACCTCATGTCCGCCAAGGTGCTGGAGCCGTCGCAGGTGCTGATGCTGCCGGCGCCGGTGGTGCGCGAGCAGGTGATGCGGGAACCGAAATTCGCCCAATACCTGCTGAAGGAAATGGCCGGCCAGTTCCGCGGGCTGGTGCGCGAGGTCAAGGACCTGAAGCTGTGCACGACGACGCAGCGGCTTGCCGCCTTCATCCTGGCCCAGGGATCGCCCGCGGTGGACGGCATGACCTTCGAACTGCCGGTGAGCAAGCGCATCCTCGCCAGCCGGCTGGGCATGACACCGGAGCAGCTGTCCCGCGCGCTGGGCAAGCTGTCGCGGCACGACCTCCATATTTCCGGCGGCACGATCCAGGTACGGTCGATCGAGCGCCTGCGCCGATGCTGTCACCAGCGCGATCTGTGACGGTTCGCCAGCGTTGCCAGCGCGTCCGGCAGATCCGTGAAGCGGTCGATCAGAAGGTCGGCGGACAGGTCGGCAGGGCTGCCAATCGGATAGCCGTAGGTGACGGCGATGGCGGGGATGCCGGCGGCGCGGGCGGCGGCCACGTCGTTCGGTCCATCCCCGATCATGACCGCCCCCGCCGCGGTGCCCCGCAGCCCCGCGATCACCGCCAGCAGCGGCTCGGGCGCGGGCTTGCGCTGGGGCAGGCTGTCGCCGCCGACGACCATGGCGAAGAACGGGTCGAGGTCCAGCCCGGCGAGAATGCCGCGGGTGATGCGCCAGGGCTTGTTCGTGCACAGGCCCATGGCGTGGCCGGCCCCGGCGAGCCTCCGCAGGGTTTCCGGAACGCCGGGATAGAGGCAGGCGGGATCGGCCGGCAGATCGGCGTACAGCGCCAGGAAGCGCGCCACCACCGGCCCGGCCTCCGCCTCGTCCAGTGCGGATCCGGTGGCGGCGAAGCCGCGCTCCACCAGCGGACGCACGCCGTCGCCGATGGAACGCCGCACCACGTCGCCGGACACCGGCTCCCTCCCCCATTCCGCCAAAAGCCGGTTGAGGGCGAGGCCGAGCTGGTCCGCGCTGTCGATCAGGGTGCCGTCCAGATCGAAAATCAGGGTCGCCGGCATGGCCGCACCGGTCCTCAAACCGGCCGCCGTTCCAGTTCGCCCGCCGACAGGCGATGGATCGCGGCGGCGGCCATCCGCACCGTCGAGACCGGTTGCGGGCGCTGGCCGACGGCGTGGCGCACCGCCATGCGCTCCAGCGGCAGGGGCGCGATGCGCTCCGCGTGACCAGCCGACCCGAAGGCCTCGAACCGCTCGCGGCACAGGGCGCGGGCGGCCTTGGTCGCCTCCGCCAGGAACTTGCGGGGGTCGAACTCCTCCACGCGCGTCATCATCATGCGGCGCAGGCTGCCGCTCATGGCGAGGCGGATGTCGGTGTCGATGTTGACCTTGCGCAC
>JAEZPL010000189.1 GCA_023413605.1 Pseudomonadota bacterium | reverse complement strand
CCCCGCCGCCCTTCCAACGGGCCGCAACGACGCGAGGAGAGGCAAAGCATGGCGCTGGACGAGTACCGCATTGCCGAGGAGCCGTATTTCCGGCCGGTCGTCGACGAGATCGCCCTGTTCGAGGCGGCCTACGCCGCGCGCATGCCGATGATGCTGAAGGGGCCGACCGGCTGCGGCAAGACCCGCTTCATCGAGCATCTGGCGTGGCGGCTCGGCCGGCCGCTGGTCACCGTCGCCTGCCACGAGGACATGACCGCCTCCGACCTCGTCGGTCGTTACCTGCTGGACGCCGATGGCACGCGGTGGCACGACGGGCCGCTGACGCTGGCCGTGCGCCATGGCGCCATCTGCTACCTGGACGAAATCGTCGAGGCGCGCCAGGACACCACCGTGGTCATCCACCCGCTGACCGACGCGCGCCGGGCGCTGCCGCTGGAAAAGCGCAACGAGCTGATCACGGCGCATCCCGACTTCCAGCTCGTCATCTCCTACAACCCCGGCTACCAGAGCGTCCTGAAGGACCTGAAGGAATCGACCAAGCAGCGCTTCGCCGCGATCGAGTTCGGCTTCCCGCCGGCCCCGGTGGAGGCGGAGATCGTCGCCCACGAGGCCGGCGTGTCGATGGACGTCGCCCACCTGCTGGTCCGCATCGCCGGCAGCTCCCGCAACCTGAAGGGGCAGGGGCTCCAGGAGGGGGCGTCCACGCGCATGCTGGTCCACGCCGGCCGGCTGGTCGCCCGCGGCATCCCCCTGGCCAAGGCCTGCGAGATCGCGCTGGTGCTGCCGATCACCGACGACGAGGACATCCGCGACGCCTTCTCCGCGGCCATCTCGGCGTCCATCGCCTGAGCCGGGGAGGGGCCATGCACGACCTCAGCCCGGCCGCGACGGTGCGGCATCGCGAGGCGGACGAACTTGGCTTCCCACTTGCCTTCTCGGGGGTCGAGCGGCGGCGGCGGGCCTATCTGGCGGCCCTGTGGCGGCTGCGCGTCCCCGTCCGGCCCGCCAAGGCGGCGGCCGGCGGAGCCGCGCCGCGCCGGGCCAGCTTCGCCGACGGGCTGGTCTGGATGCCGGACTCCTTCGCCGGCGTGACCGGACGGCAGGCGGCGGACCTGTTCCGCGCGTCGCTCGTCCACATCGGCGCCCACCTGCGCCATTCCGGCCCGCGCTTCCCGGTGGGCAGCCTGAAGCCGCTTCAGATCGCGCTCGTCTCGCTGATCGAGGACGCGCGGGTGGAGCAGCTGGCGATGCGCGACCATCCGGGCCTGCTGCGCGTCTGGCTGCCCTTCCATGTCGCCGAACCGGGCGGGGCGGGGACGGCCCCGGCCCTGATGGCGCGGCTGGCGCGGGCGCTGATCGACCCGGACTACCGCGACGACAGCGCCTGGGTGAACAAGGGGCGAGCGCTGTTCTTCGAACGGCGGGGCGACTGGGCGGACCCCGCGATCAGCCGGGCCATCGGCGGGCTGCTGGGCAACGACCTGGGCCAGATGCGGGTGCAGTTCAACGCCAAGACCTACGTCGTGGAACCCGCCTACCGGGACGACAACCTGGGCCTCTGGGATTTCGGCGACGCCGCGGCGCCGGCCACGGCCGAGACCGAGACGGTCTATGAGGCCTTCCGCATCGAGCACGCGGAGGAGGGCGAGGAACCCTCGACTGTCGAACCCGACTCCCGCGAGCCGGAACCGGCGGACCTGCCAGACAGCACCTCCGCAGCCCCGGAAACCCCGGACTTCGCCGCACCGCCCGTCCGTTACCCGGAGTGGGACTATCTGATCGGGCGTGAGCGTCCGGACTGGGCGCGCGTGGTGGAGCCCTTCGCCTACGAGGGCAGCGCCCCGGCCATCGACCGGATCATCGAACAGCATGAGCCGCTGGTCCACCGTCTGACGGCGCTGGTCCGCTCCGCCAAGGTCAGCCGGCCGGCGTGGCGGCACCGGCAGCCGGAAGGCGACCGCCTCGACATCGACGCCTGCATCGAGGCGGCGGTGAGCCGCCGCCTCGGCGAGACGCCGGACGCGCGGGTCTACGCGACCCTGGCGCGGCGGCATCGGGACCTGTCGGTGCTGCTGCTGCTCGACGTGTCGGCCTCCACCAACGACCTCGTGCGCGGGACGGACAAGACCATCCTGACGCTGGAACGCCGCGCCGCCGCCCTGTTCGCCCACGCGCTGGAGGATTTGGGCGACCCCTTCGCGGTCCACGCCTTCTGTTCCAACGGGCGGGAGGAGGTCCGCTACACCCGGATCAAGGACTTCCGCCGCCCCTACGGCCGCGTCGCCAAGGCCCGGCTGGCCGGATTGAAGGCGGAGCTGTCCACGCGTCTGGGGCCGGCGATGCGGCACGCCGGCCGGATCCTGGCCCGCCAGTCCACGCACCGCCGGCTGCTGCTGGTCATCACCGACGGGGAGCCGTCCGACATCGACATCGCCGACCGGCGCTATCTGGTGGAGGACGCGCGCAAGGCCGTTCTCGCCCTCTCCCACCTGGGGATCGACGTGTTCGGCATCGGGCTGGACCCGAAGGGGAAGGGCTACCTGTCGCGGATGTTCGGGCAGCGGAACTTCCTGATCATCGACCGGATCGAACGCCTGCCGGAGAAGCTGCCCGCCCTCTATCTGCGCCTGACCCACTGACCCGGCTCGCTCCGGACCCAATCAGAACAAAACCAAGCCACAGGAAGGACCAGGACCATGGCCGTCGATTATGAGCTGTACGACCTCGGCGACGTCACCTTGCAGCGGGGCGCCACGCTGCGCGGCTGCAAGCTGGCCTACAAGACCTTCGGCACGCTGAACGCGGCGAAGGACAACGCCATCGTCTATCCCACCTGGTATTCCGGCCAGCATTACGACAACGAATGGCTGGTCGGGGAGGGCATGGCGCTGGATCCGGCCAAGCACTTCATCATCATCCCGAACATGCTGGGGAACGGCCTGTCCTCCTCCCCCAGCAACACGCCGGAGCCGTACAACGGCCCGCGCTTTCCGCAGGTGACGGCCTGCGACAACGTCCGCATCCAGCACCGGCTGGTGACGGAAAAGTTCGGGATCGAGCGCCTGCGCCTCGTCACCGGCTGGTCGATGGGCGCGTTGCAGACCTTCCACTGGGGCGCGCTCTACCCCGACATGGTGGAGCGGATCGCGCCCTTCTGCGGCTCCGCCAAATGCTCCCGCCACAATTTCGTGTTCCTGGAAGGGGTCAAGGCAGCCCTTACCGCCGACGCCGCCTGGAAGGAGGGCTGGTACGCCGAGAAGCCGGCGCGGGGCCTGCGCGCCATGGCGCGGGTCTACGCGGGCTGGGGTTTCTCCCAGGCCTTCTACCGGAACCGGTTGGACCTTGAGGTGCTCGGCTATTCCTCGCTGGAGGATTTCCTCGTGGCCTTCTGGGAGGGATTCTTCCTGCCCAAGGACGCCAACAATCTGCTGGCCATGCTGTGGACTTGGCAGAACGGCGACATCAGCGACAATGAGCTGTACAACGGCGATTTCCGCAAGGCGTTGGGCGCCATCAAGGCGCGCGCCTACGTCATGCCCGGCAAGACGGACCTCTACTTCCCGCCGGAGGACAGCGAAAACGAGGTCGCCAATATGCCGAATGCGACCTATATCCCCATCGATTCCATTTGGGGCCATTTCGCCGGCGGGCCGGGAACCAGCCGCGACGACGTGGCCTTCCTCGATGCCCGCCTGAAGGAACTTCTGGCCGAATAGGCGGCGGGCGGAATCGACCTGTGCCAATTCCGTATGTCCCAAAGCGGCGGCCGGAATGCCGCCGTTTTGGGCTTGCACAACATTGCCCTGTTGACCGAGAAAAAAGCTCAACTACTCTAGAATCGAATGTGTGCTTCGCTCGGGGAACGGGAATTGGTGGACGACATCGGCGTTGGGGGGATGGACCTCCTGTCACGCTTCCAGACCATGCTGGACACGGTGCCGGACGGCATCGTCATCATCGATTCCGCGGGCCGGATCCAGACCTACAACCGCGCCTGCGAACGGCTGTTCGGCTGGACAGCCCAGGAGGTCATGGGCCGGAACGTCAAGATGCTGATGCCGCCGCCCTACCGGGAGGAGCACGACGACTATCTCCAGCGCTATCACCAGACCGGGGAGCGGCGCATCATCGGCGTCGGCCGCGAGGTGATGGGCCAGCGCAAGGACGGCAGCACCTTCCCCATGGAGCTGTCGGTCGGCGAGGCGGGCCGGGGCAAGGATGGCGTCGGGGATGCGGACGGCGATGAAGGCGGCGATGGGGGCGCGGTCTACATCGGCATCATCCGCGACATCACGGAGCGCAAGCAGGCCGAAACGGCCCTGCGCGAGCGGGAAGCGCGGCTGACCTCCATCCTCCAGACCGTGCCCGAGGCGATCATCGTGATCGACGAGCGGGGGCTGATCGAATCCTTCAGCCCGGCAGCGGAGCGGCTGTTCGGCTACAGCGCCACGGAGGTGATGGGGCGCAACGTCAGCATGCTGATGCCCCCGCCCTACCGGGAGCAGCACGACCACTATCTGGACCACTACATGACGACGGGGGAGCGGCGGATCATCGGCATCGGCCGCGTCGTGTCGGGCCTGCGCCGCGACGGCTCCGTCTTTCCCATGGAGCTGTCGGTGGGAGAGGTCGTCCTGTCCGGGCGGCGCTGCTTCACCGGCTTCGTCCGCGACCTGACCGAGCGGCAGGCGACCGAAAAGCGCCTTCAGGAGTTGCAGGCGGAGCTGCTGCACGTCAGCCGTGTCAG
>JAEZPL010000127.1 GCA_023413605.1 Pseudomonadota bacterium | reverse complement strand
GTGTAGACCACGCGGTCACCGATCAGCGCCATGGCCGCGGGGATGATCCCGCCGGCAAAGGCCCCGGCCAGCACCCGCGCCGCCAGAACGCCGTAATAGCCCGGGGCCACGGCCGACAGCGCCACGCCGCAGGTCAGGATGACCAATGACAGCCGGATCAGCCGCGTCTTGCCGATGGCGTCGCCCACCGGCCCCAGGATCAGCTGCATCGCCGCGTAGGGCAGCGTGTAGGCGGAGGACAGCAGCGCCGCTTCCGTCACGCCGACCCCCAGGTCCGCCGCGATGACGGTCAGCATCGGGTCGGTCGCCCGCAACGAAAAGGCGCTCGCAAAACCCGCAAGCCCGAGGATCAGGATGAGAAGGCGCATGGGGGAATGGCTAATCCTGGTCGTTTTGGGATCGCTCGATCACCAACCCTAGTGCAAGCCGTGGCATACCAGACACGGCAACATTGCGATGGCACCCATGCGCGCGAGAAGACGGATCCCTTCTTCGCTTCCGCCCGCGTGCGTCGGCGCGGTGAAATGGCCGGGCTCGGCCAATCGGGTGACCTTGTCCGTGGCTTTGGCGCACCCAACTACGCAACGACTTCGACGGCATGGGAGGAGCGGGATGCGCATCGTTCGAACCGCGGCTTTGACGGCCGCCGTCGCCCTTGCGGCATGCCTGGGCGTCACGGATGCGGGTGCGGTGGACAAGGTCTTCCGGACGGAAAAGGCCACGGTCACGGTGAAGACCTTCGCACGGGGTCTCGACCAACCCTGGGGCCTGGCCTTCCTGCCCGACGGGCGGATGCTGGTGACGGAGAAAGAGGGCAACCTGCGGATCGTCTCGGCCGACGGCAAGCTGTCCGATCCGCTGCGCGGGGTGCCGAAGGTCGATCAGCGGGGGCAGGGCGGGCTGCTCGATGTCGCGCTCGATCCGAATTTCGCGCAGAATCGCCTTGTCTACCTCAGCTTCTCCGAGCCGGGGACGGGCACCACGAATTCCACGGCGGTGGCGCGGGGGACGCTCAGCGCCGACGGGCGCGCCCTTGAAAACGTCCAGGTGATCTTCTCGCAGAAGCCGAAGGTCCCGAGCCGGATGCATTACGGATCGCGGCTCGTGTTCGATCGGCAGGGCCATCTGTACGTCACCCTGGGCGAGCGGTCGGAGGAGCGGTACCGGACCCAGGCGCAGGACCTGAACTCCCACCTCGGCAAGGTCGTGCGCATCAATCCCGACGGCTCGGTGCCGGCGGACAATCCTTTCGTAAGTGGGCCCTTCGCGAACAAGCCGGGGGCGCTGCCGGAAATCTGGTCCTACGGCCACCGCAACATGCAGGGCGCGGCGCTCAACCCGCAGACCGGGGCGCTGTGGACCAACGAGCACGGGCCGCGCGGCGGCGACGAGATCAACGTGCCGGAGCCCGGCAAGAACTACGGCTGGCCGGTGGTCTCCTACGGCGTGAACTATGACGGCACGCCGGTCGGCACCGGCAAGAGCAGCGCGCCGGGCATGGAGGAGCCGATTTACCACTGGACGCCGAGCATCGGCGTGTCGGGCATGGCCTTCTACACGGCCGACGCCATTCCCGGCTGGAAGGGCAGCCTGTTCAACGGCGCCCTTGTCGACCAGGCGCTGGTGCGGCTTGAGCTGGACGGGAAGCGCGTCACGCACGAGGAACGCCTGTTTCACGACCTCGGCAAGCGCATCCGCGAGGTGAAGCAGGGGCCGGACGGTGCCCTGTACCTCCTCACCGACGAGGGCAGCGGCGAAATCCTGCGCGTTGCTCCCGCCGGGAAATCGTAGCACGTTACCGGGTTCGGCGGCCCGTCCGGGTGTGATCGAGACGGCCGCCGGCCATCAGGTCGGCGCGGCTGAGCCCGATGTCCCGCAGGGTGCGGTCGTCGATCCGGCGGGCATCGGTCGTGGCGCTGGGCCGGAACAGGCAGCGCAGCAGCGCGCGGGCGGCGATCAGGATCACCCACAGGGCGGCTCGGGGCAGGGCAATCCGACGTAGGACGGTGCCGTGGGCGCGGACGGCGTTGGTGTCGAACATGGTGTTCCCTCCGTTTTGGGCGGGGGCGCCGTGCCCCGCGTGGAAGGCCGGTCTAAACCGGTTCGCCCGATGAGGAAGTGAGCGGGTTCACAATCGGGCCGAGGTTTCGGATCCGATGACGACGATGACGGAGCCGCTTCCGAACCCGGCGCCGGGGCGGTAAACAGACGACCCCAATTGCTTCAGGATTGCCCGCATGGCGCCAAGCCCTTCCCCGCGGATCATCGTCATCGACGATCCTCAGGACCCTCGGATCGCGGCCTACCGCGACGTGCGCGAGCGCGACCTGGTCGGGCGGGAGGGGCATTTCATCGCCGAAGGAGCGGTGGTGCTGCGCAGCCTTCTGGCGTCCTCCCGGCACGAGGCGGTGTCGCTTCTGATCGCCGACAAGCGGATCGCGGCGCTGATGCCGATGCTGGAGGGGCTGCCCGACACGGTTCCGGTCTACAGCGCGCGGCAGGAGGTGCTGGACGGCATCGCCGGCTTCCCGCTGCACCGGGGCATCCTGGCGCTTGGCCGGCGGGCCGCGATGCCGGATCCGGACGCGCTGCTGTCCGCGCTGGGGCCGCAGGCGACGGTGGTCGTGCCGTGCGGGATCGGCAACCACGACAATGTGGGGGGCATCTTCCGCAACGCAGCGGCCTTCGGGGTGGACGCGGTGCTGCTGGATCCCGGCTGCTGCGACCCGCTCTACCGCAAGGCCATCCGCGTGTCGGTCGGCGCCACGCTGATGGTGCCCTTCATCCAGCTTCCCAAGGGGGCCGACCTGCTGGCGCTGCTGGATCGCCACGGGTTTGAAGCCATCGCGCTGAGCCCGGCGGGCGCGGTCCCGTTGGCCGCTCTGCGCCGGCCGGATCGCGCGGCGGTGCTGCTCGGGTCCGAAGGGCCGGGTCTGCCGGACGCGGTGCTGGCGCGCGCCCGCACCGTCCGCATCCCCATGGCGCCGGATTTCGATTCCCTGAACGTCGCCACGACCAGCGGCATCGTGCTCCACCACCTCGCCTTTATGACGGGGGCCGGCGAGCCGCCGGCGGGATCAGGAGGCGAGTAGGCGCACGCCCGGCGGGGCCGCGTCGCGCAGGCTCTGCGACAGGGCGCGGAATCCCGGCGTGCGCGGGTCGCTGGCGCGCCAGACGAGACCCACGACGCGGCCCGGAGGATCGCCGTGGAAGGGGCGGTAGGCGACCAGCCCCCCAACCGTCGCCATGGCCGTCGCCGTGTCCCCGGTGGCCAGCAGCGGCATCAGCGTGTAGCCGGTTCCCGCGGCGACCATGTGGCGCAGCGTTTCCAGCCCCGTCGCGTGGCGCATGCCGCGGGCGGAGGTGCCGCAGACGGCCAGCGCCTGATCGCGCAGGCAGTGCCCCTCCTCCAGCAGAACCATCTCGCCGGGATCGAGGTCGGCCAGCGCGATGGACGGCAGTTCCTCCAGCCGGTGCCCGGCGGGGTGGGCCAGCACGAAGGGTTCGAAGAACAGGGACTCGCAGGCCAGCCCTTCGCCCTCGATGGGCAGGGACAGCAGCACGGCGTCGAGGCGGCCTTCGCGCAACTCCTCCAGCAGGCCTTCCGTGCGGCCTTCCGACAGCACCAGTTGCACGTCCGGCAGTTGCCGGCGCATGGCCGGCAGCAGATGGGGGAACAGGTACGGCCCCAGCGTCTGGATCGCCCCGACGGCGAGCCGGCCGTGCAGCGCGCCTTCCGTCCCACGGGCGATGGTCAGCAGGCGTTGCGCTTCCTCCAGCACCACGCGGGCCTGCCGGATCACCGCCTCCCCCTGGGGCGTGGGCAGCACGCGGCGGCTGGTCCGCTCGAACAGGGTGACGCCCAGCAACTCCTCCAATTTGCGGACCTGCGCGCTCAGCGACGGCTGGCTGACGGCGCAGCGCTCCGCCGCCTTGCCGAAATGCCGGTGGTCGGCGACGGCGATCACATACTCCAGATCACGCAGGGACAGGCCGGCGATATTCATAGGGAAGCCCTATCGAAACATTCGGAACGATGTCTTGGATATATGGAAGCGGCCGGCGGATAACCAGGGGGCACGCGGACCACCGAACAAGAAACGCACAGAGGAGTCGAGCCCATGAGCACCCTGACCACCGCCTCCGGCATTCCCGTCGCGGACAACCAGAATACGCTGACCGCCGGCCCGCGCGGCCCGGTGCTGATCCAGGACTTCCACCTGATCGAGAAGCTCGCCCACTTCAACCGCGAACGCATTCCGGAACGCGTGGTCCACGCCAAGGGTGCCGGCGCCTACGGCGTCTTCCGGGTGACGAAGGACGTGACCGCCTACACCAAGGCCGGCTTCCTGTCGGCCGTCGGCAAGGAGACGGAGGTGTTCCTGCGCTTCTCCACGGTCGGCGGCGAGAAGGGTTCCGCCGACGCCGAGCGCGATCCGCGCGGCTTCGCCGTGAAGTTCTACACGGAGGAGGGCAACTACGACCTCGTCGGCAACAACACGCCGGTCTTCTTCGTCCGCGACCCGCTGAAGTTCCCGGACTTCATTCACACGCAGAAGCGCAACCCGCTGACCAACCTGAAGGATCCGACCGCGGTCTGGGATTTCTTCTCGCTGTCGCCGGAGACGATGCACCAGCTGACCGTCCTGTTCAGCGACCGCGGCACGCCGCGCAGCTACCGCCACATGGACGGCTTCTCCAGCCACACCTTCTCGTGGATCAACGCGGCCGGCGAGCGCTTCTGGATCAAGTACCACTTCAAGACCCGCCAGGGCATCCAGAACTTCACGGCGGAGCAGGCCGTGCGCATGGCCGGCATCGACCCCGACCACGCCACCCGCGACCTGTTCGCCGCCATCCAGGACGGCGACTTCCCGGCCTGGACGGTGTCGGTCCAGATCATGCCGGAACTGGAGGCCGAGACCTACCGCATCAACCCGTTCGACCTGACCAAGGTGTGGCCGCACGCCGATTATCCGCTGGTCGAGATCGGCGAGATGGTGCTGAACCGCAACCCGGAGAACTACTTCGCCGAGGTTGAGCAGGCCGCCTTCAGCCCGGCCAGCGTGGTGCCCGGCATCTCCTTCAGCCCGGACAAGATGCTCCAGGGCCGGCTGTTCGCCTACGCCGACGCGCAGCGCTATCGGCTGGGCGCCAATCATCAGGCGCTGCCGGTCAACCGGCCGCACGCCGCGGAGGTCCGCAACTACCAGCGTGACGGGGCGATGCGGTTCGACGGCAACGGCGGCGGGCGCCCGAACTACGAGCCGAACAGCTTCGGCGGTCCCGCCCAGGACCCGGCGAAGGCCGAGCCGCCGCTGCGCATCTCCGGCGACGCGGCGCGCTATGACCACCGCGCGGGCAACGAAGATTTCACGCAGGCCGGCGCCCTGTTCCGCCTGATGGGGACGGAGGCGCAGGAGCGTCTGATGGACAACATCGCCGGCTCCCTGGGGCAGGCGCCGGAGTTCATCCAGCAGCGTCAGTTGAACCACTTCTTCGCGGCTGACCCGGCCTACGGCGCCGGCATCGCGAAGCGGCTGGGGCTGACTCCCGCGGCGACCCAAGCTCCCGCCGCCGCGGAGTAGGCCCGACTCCCCCAGCCTCGCCCGCCGGACACGCCCCCGCGTCCGGCGGGCTTTTTCGTGCGCCGATGCTCATGCGTTGGCGGTTGCCGGGGGCATAGCCTCTGTGTGCGATGCCTCCGAGGGCGGCGGGGCGCACCCTTGGCGCCTCACCCCTTCCTGATCTGCTCCAGAACCTGTTTCAGCTCTCCCGGATGCAGCGGCTTGTGCAGGAAGGAGCAACCGCGGCGCTGGCCTTCCAGCAACGCGCTCTGCGCGGTTTCACCGCTCAGCACCACGGCGGGAATGTCGCGGCCGTACAGGCGGCGGACGCGGTCGATGACGTCGAAACCGGACACCGTGCCGGGCAGGCGCAGGTCGGTCAGGATCACCGCCGGCGGTTCGGGCAGGCCGTCCAGCACGGCGAAGACCTCGCGCATGTCGCCGGCCGCGGCGACGGTGCAGCCCCAGCTTTCCAGGATCATCTGAAGGCCGGTCAGCACCATGGCCTCGTCGTCCACCGCCAGCACGGTCATGCCGGCCAGCGGCAGATGGGCGGCGTCGGGCGGCTCGGGCAGGGTGGCGGGCTCGGGCTCCGGCGCGGCGACCGGCGCGCCGCCTTCCACCGTGACCGCGAAGACGGTGCCGCGGCCAAGGCGGGAGCGCACCTCCACCGGCGTGCCCAGCAGGTCCGACAGGCGCCGCACGATGGCGAGCCCCAGCCCCAGCCCGCGCGTCGGGTCGCGGTTCGGGTTCTCCAGCTGGTGGAATTCGTCGAAGATGGCGCTCAGCTGCTCCTCCGGCACGCCGAAGCCGGTGTCCCACACCTCCACCCGCCAAAGGCCGCCGCGGCGGCGCATGGCCAGCAGAAGCCCGCCGCGCTGGGTGTAGCGGATGGCGTTGGACAGCAGGTTGCGCATGACGCGGCCGAACAGCACCGGATCGGTCACCGCCGTGCCGGGGCGCAGGTGGGCACGCAGGCGCAGGCCCTTTTCCAGGCTCTGGGGCCGGAATTCCTCCACCAGCTGGCCCAGCAGTTCGTCGAGCGCCACGGTCTGCACGTCCGGCTGCACGGTGCCGGCGTCCAGCGTGGAGATGTCGAGCAGGGCGTTCAGCAGCCGTTCGCCGGCCGTCATGGCGTTGCCCAGCATCTCCGCCGTGTTCAGCGCCTTCTCGTCGCCGATCTGGGAGCAGAGCGCGTCCAGGAACAGGCGCATGGCCTGGAAGGGCTGGCGCAGGTCGTGGCTGGCCGACGCCAGGAAGCGCGACCGGGCGGCGGTGGTCCGTTCGATCTCGGCGCGCATGGCCCGTTCCATGCGGGCGGTGGCCTTGTAGTCCGGCATCGACTGCGCCGCGATGGCCATCACGCCGACGGTCCGCCCGCCCTCCGTCAGGGGAACGGCCTTGAAGATGACCGGTTCGGCCCCGCCGGTGTGCGGGGTCAGGGTGAAGGGCACGCCTTCGGCCGGTGCACCGCCTTCGGCCGCGAACAGCGGGCGCACGGCGCGGGCGATGGACGGCCAGGAACCGCCCAGCCAGCCGGCCGCCGGCCCGTCCGGCACCGGCGGCTTGCCCAGAAGCGCGGCCAGCTCGTCGTTGGGGTAGAGCGGGGCCGAGTCGGACGGGCCGGCCAGGACGAACGCCGGCACCGCGCAGGCGCGGCAGACCCGGCGCGCGTTCGCGACGCACTCGGTCCCTTCCTGTTGGGTGTTGGTGGCCGCTCTGTCCTGGTGGGGAGGCGTCACGTAACTCTCTCTTACAGCCCTGAAACGAAGGCCAGCACCTTAGCCTTTCGTGGGTAGACGATGGAATCGCCCGAAAGCTCTAGATAACCCTATGCGGAAGGCAGTGGGTGCGAAAGGCGGTGAAGATGGTCGTCCACCATGTATTTGCGCCGCAACAAGGCCATCAGCCGGATTTTCAGCACTTCCATGGGTTGGGATTTGCCGATGAAGTCGTCCGCACCGGCCGTCAGGCTTGCCGTCAGCCGGTCCTCGCCTTCCTGACTTGTCAGAATGACAATCTGGAAAAACAGCCCGCGGCGGCGCCGGAACCGGTCGAACCGCTCGCACAGCTGGGTGCCGCTGGTGCCCGGCATGACGAGGTCGAGGATGACGCAGTCCAGCCCGCCGTCCTCCAGCGCGGTCACCGCCTCGTCGGCGTTGCGCGCGGCGACGACGTGGCAGCCGTCCTCCTCCAGCTCGGCGCGCAGGAATTCCCGGTAGGTGGCGCTGTCGTCCACGATCAGGATGCGCGCCCGCTTCAGGATGTCGGCGGTGGACGGCGGCGCGTTGCGGCGTTCCAGGATGGTGATCGCCTGGCGCACGACGGTCCGCGATTCGGCCGGGTCCGCCCATTGGGCGTCGGGGGGCAGCGCCACCTCCGCCGCCCGTTCCGGCGGGCCGAGCAGGATGGCCGGGGCCGGGCTGTAGCGCCGCAGTTCCGCCAGCACCCGCGGGGCGGCGCCGTCGCCTTCCACCATCAGCAGGTCGACGGGCTGGCGGGACAGTTCGGCGGTGGCCGGTTCCAGGGCGTCGACGCAGCTCGCCTCGATGCCCTGTTCCTCCAGCAGCAGCTTCAGCAACAGTCCCTGGGTCTGCGAAGCGACCACGATCAGCGCGCGGGGTCCGGTCATGAAGGCTCCACTCCCGTCGAAACCAGTTCCAGTAGCCGGGCCGCCACCCTGTCCACGGGCAGTTCCTCGGTGGCGCCTCCCAGGCGGACCGCGGTGCCCGGCATGCTGTGGATGACCGCGGTGGAGGCGTGTTCGGCAATCGTGTGGGCGCCGGCCCGGTGCATGTCGACAAGGCCGCGGGCGCCGTCCTCCCCCATCCCGGTCAGCAGCACGCCGATGCCCGCGGCGCCGAAGGCCGTCGCCATGGAGGTGAACAGCACGTCGCCCGACGGCCGCTGGCCGCAGACCGGGTCGCCGGACACCAGCCGCATGGCGCCGGGATCGGCGGCCAGATGCGTGTCGCCGGGGGCGACGTAGACATGGCCCGCCCTGGCCGGAATGTTGTGCGCGGCGAGCGCCACCGGCAGCGGGCAGACCGACCCCAGCCAGGACGCGAAGCCCGCCACGAAGGGCGCGCCGATGTGCTGCACCACGAAGACCGGCAGCGGGAAGGTCGTCGGCAGCCCCTTCAGCACCTTGACCAGCGCGGCCGGCCCGCCGGTGGAGGCCACGAGGCCCAGCGCGCGGAACTTCCGCCGTCCCTTGGACGGCGGTTCGACGGGGGCGGGGGGCGGCGTCGCGGGGGCGGCGTTCCGGGCGCCCGGTGCTGACTGCTCCTCGCGCGGGCGGCCGCGCTGCCGGATCACCTTCACCTGGCTCATGATGGTCAGCTGGGTGCACAGGTGCCGGGCGACGGTCTGGTAGTCGGCCCGCGCCATGCTGCCGGGCTTTTCCACCACGGCCAGCGCGCCGGCCTGGAGCGCCCGCATGGGAATGTCCAGGTCGTGCACGTCCGCCGCGACGACGACGATGGGGATGGGATGCTCCCGCATCAGGCGGGTGGTGACGGCGAAGCCGTCGATGCCCGGCAGGCGGATGTCCAGCGACACCACGTCGGGCTTGACGGATTCCACCATGCGCAGCGCCTGTTCGCCCGACGCGGCGATGCCCGCCAGCTCCAGCCGCGGATCCTCGCCGATGATGTGGGCCAGAAGCTGCTGGACGACGGGCGAGTCCTCGACCACCAGGACGCGAATCCTGCGCTTTTCGGTCATGGCACGGCCCTGGTCATGCTGCGGCCCTGGTCATATCAGCCGCCTTATGCCCGCCAGAAGCTCGTTCTGGTCGAAACGGGTCTTCACGATGTAGGCGTCGGCGCCCAGGTCCAGACCGCGTTCCCGGTCCTCGTCGCTGGCGCGGGAGGTGACGAGGATCACCGGCAGGTCGGAGGTCAGCGGGTTGCCCTTGACGGCCTGGAGCAGCGCGAAGCCGTCCATTCTCGGCATTTCCACGTCGCTGATGATCAGGGCGACATCCTCCAGTTCGGCGAGAGTCTCCACCGCCTCGCGGCCGTCCACGCACAGCGTGACCCGGTAACCATGGGCCTCCAGGATGCTCTTTTCCAGCGTCCGTGTCGTGATCGAATCGTCGACCACAAGGATGTGCGGGCGCTGCCGGGGCGCCTCGTCGGCGCGGGTCAGCGGCGGCAGGGCGGCGCCGGGCAACGGCATCAGCCCAGCGGGATTCAGGACCAGCGCGGGGGAGCCGTCGTCCAGCAGCACGGTGCCGAGGAAGCGCATCGGGTCGATCCCGACCTCCTCCGCAGCGCCCACCACGGCGTCGCGGGTGGTCAGCAGGTCGTCCACCAGCAGCGCCAGCCGCCGCCCGCCCGTGCGCACCACGGCCAGCGCCAGCGTCGCCCCAGTGGAGGATGGGGAGGACGGCGGGGCGGCGTTGTCGTAGCCCAGCAGCGCCGCCAGCGGCGCTACGGGCACGTCCTCCTCCTCCAGGCGGACGGTCGGGGTGGGCAGGTCGGTGAACAGAGCGTCCGCCGGGACGCGCATCAGCCGCGCCACGTCGCTGCTGGGCAATCCCAGAATGTCGTCCTGCACGACGACGAAGACGAGGCGCTGGCTGAGCAGGCTGAGCGGCACCTCGATGGTGACGGTGGTGCCGCCGCCCTCGCGCCCGGCAACGGTCACCTGGCCTTGCAGCCGGGCGACCTCCTGCCGGACGATGGCCAAGCCCATGCCGCGGCCGGCCAGCTCCGTCGTCGTGTCGGCGGTGGAGAAGCCCGGTTCGAAGATCAAATTCAGAAGCCGTTCGGGCGGGGAGGATGCCGCCTCGTCCGCGCCCAGAAGGCCGCGTTCCACGGCGCGGCGCGCGATGGCGTCGGTGTTCAGGCCGCGCCCGTCATCCTCCACCCGCAACAGCAGCCGGTTGGCGATGACCGAGGCCTCGAACCGCACGGTGGCCGAGGCCGGCTTGCCCGCCGCCACCCGCTCGCGCGGGGTCTCGACGCCGTGGGTGACGGCGTTGCGGACGATGTGCAGGACGGGGTCCTTCAGCCGTTGCAGGACGACGCGGTCGGCCTGGGTTTCCAGGCCGCGGATGTCGGCCTCCACCTCCTTGCCCTGGGTGCGGCTCATCTCCCGGATCATGCGGCCCAGCCCGCTGAACTGCGTTTCCGCCGGCAGCATGCGGAGCTGCCGCACCTCCTCCTGCAAGCCGCCGCTCCAGCGCCGCAGCGACCAGAGGTGGCGGTCGTGCGCGCGGTGCGTGGCATCCAGCGAGGCCCCCAGCGCGCGGAAGCGCCGCTCGAAGGAGGACAGGCGGGCGCCCACCTCGTCGGCGGTGCCGTTGCGATTGAGGCGCGGGCGGACGGCGTTCCAGGTCCGCTCCAGCGCCCGCCATTCGTTGCGCAGCTCGTGCAGCTGTTCGACCAGGGCGGACTGGTTCTCGACCTCCGGCAGAAGGCCGGCGGCGGTGGCGAACAGCCGCTCCAGCCCGGCGCTTTGGATGCGCACCAGCGACGGCGCCGCGCCGCGCAGGACCGAGACGGTGGAGGGGCCTGGGGACGTGCCGGGAGCGGGTCGGGGTTGTTCCGGCGGCGCGGCCGGGGCGCTTTCATCCGGCGGCGATCCGGGGCTGGCACGGCGGCGCACCGGCTCCGGGCCGCCGGCCTCGCCACCCAGCCGTGCCAGTTCGGCCAGCACGTCGGCGGTTTCCACCGCGTTGCCGCCGCGGGTGGCCCAGGCCACCACGTCCTCGATGGCGTCGAGCGCACGGCGCACCACGCCGCGCGCGCTGGCGTCGAGCGGCACCGTGCCGCGCTGGACCGCCAGGAACGCGGCCTCCAGCCAGTGCGACAGCCGCTCCACCTCCGGCAGGTCAACGGCGCGGGCGGCGCCCTTCAGGCTGTGGGCGCGCCGGTGGATTTCCGCCAGATCGGGGCTGTAGCCCGGATCCTGCTCCACCGCGCGCAACGCCTCGCGGATCGCCGCAAGGTGGTCCTTGTGCTCCAGATCGAAGGCGGCGAGCAGCCGTTCGCGGATGTCGTTCATGCCAACACCTCCCTCGCTCCCCTGGGGAGAGGGCCGGGGTGAGGGGGCGCCCGCAGGGCGTCACGGCATGGCAACAAGCGTGCGTTTTCGGCCTTCGGCCGCTCCCTTACCCCAACCCTTCTTCCCGGGGGGGAAAAGGGCTTTATGGCGCTCCGCCGATCCATCATCACACGCGGTAGTTCCGCACCGCCTCGACCAAGCCCTGGCCGAGGTCGTTGAGGTTGGCGGCGGCTCCTTCCAGCTGGCGGGTGCCGGCGGCGGTCTGGCTGCTCGCCTCGCGGATGTTCTGCAGCGCCTGGATCACCTGCTCCAGGCCGATCTGCTGCTGGTTGGTGCCGGCGACGATCTGCTGGAAGGCGAGCACGCTTTCCTGGACGCTCTCGGCGAGGTCGCGGATGGTCGCCTGGGTGGCGTCGGTCTGGCGCTTGCCGGCGCCGACGCGCTTGACCGCCTCCTCGGTCAGCATGACCGAGGCGTTGATGCCGTGCTGGATTT
>JAEZPL010000114.1 GCA_023413605.1 Pseudomonadota bacterium | reverse complement strand
GCGGGCAAGAGCACGGTGTTCAACCTGCTCACCAAGTTCCTGACGCCCACGCGCGGCCAGATCCTCTACAAGGGCCGCGACATCACCGCCATGAAGCCGGCCGACGTGGCTCTGCTCGGGCTGGTGCGCTCCTTCCAGATCTCGGCCGTGTTCCCGCACCTCAGCGTGCTGGAGAATGTCCGCGTGGCGCTCCAGCGCCCGCTCGGCACCTCCTTCCACTTCTGGAAGCCGGAGGCCGGGCTGCGCGCCCTGCACGAGCGCGCCATGGAACTGATCGAGGCGGTGAACCTGACCCCCTGGGCCAGCCACACCGCCGCCGAGCTGCCCTATGGCCGCAAGCGCGCGCTGGAGATCGCCACCACGCTGGCGCTCGACCCGGAGGTCATGCTGCTCGACGAGCCGCTGGCCGGCATGGGCCATGAGGACATCGAGCGCACCGCCGCGCTGATCAAGCGCGTCTCCGCCGACCGCACCATCCTGATGGTCGAGCACAACCTGTCGGTCGTCGCGCACCTGTCCGACACCATCACCGTGCTCCGCCGCGGCGAGATCCTGGCCGAGGGGCCATACGACGTCGTATCGCGCGACCCGCAGGTCATGGAAGCCTACATGGGTGCCGGCGCGGGGGAGGTGGGGCATGCGTGACGCCGTCATGACCAAGGCTGCGCCCGTCCAGGGCGCCGGTGCGGCGATGCTGGAGATCAAGGACCTGCAGGCCTTCTACGGCGAAAGCCACGTGCTGCACGGGGTGTCGCTGGAGGTGCGGCAGGGCGAGGTGGTGACCCTGCTGGGCCGCAACGGCGCCGGCAAGACCACCACGATGCGCTCGATCATGGGCATCGTGGGCAAGCGCTCGGGCTCCATCCGCTTCCAGGGGACCGAGCTGATCGGCATGGCCCAGCACAAGATCCCGCGCCTCGGCATCGGATACGTGCCGGAGGAACGCGGCATCTTCTCCAGCCTGTCGGTCGATGAAAACCTCGTCCTGCCGCCTGTGGTGAAGCCGGGCGGCATGACGCTGCCGCAGATCTACGAGCTGTTCCCCAACCTCCAGGGCCGTGGCGCCACGCAGGGCACGCGCCTGTCGGGCGGCGAGCAGCAGATGCTGGCGATCGCCCGCATCCTGCGCACCGGCGCCACCCTGATCCTGCTGGACGAGCCGACCGAAGGCCTTGCCCCGGTGATCATCGAGCAGATCGGCGTCGCCGTGCGCAAGCTGAAGCAGCGCGGCTTCACCATCGTGCTGGTGGAGCAGAACTTCCGCTTCGCCTCCACCATCGCCGACCGCCATTACGTGATGGAGGAAGGCCACGTCGTGGACATGATCCACAACGACCAACTCGCCCAGAACATGGACAAGCTGCACACCTATCTCGGTGTCTGACTTGGCCTTGGTATGACTTGGTCTCGGCGTTTGAACAACCACACAAATAAGCCATTCAAGGGAGTTTGAGATGCTCAAGACGTTGCTGTGCGGGACCGCACTGCTTGCCCTGACCGCCGGTGCCGCGCACGCGCAGGTGTCCAACAACGTGATCAAGATCGGCGTGATGAACGACCGATCCGGCATCTACGCCGACCTCGCGGGCGAGGGCGCGGCCATCGCCGCCCGCATGGCGGCCGAGGAGTTCGGCAACAAGGTCGCCGGCGCGCCGATCGAGATCATCGTGGCCGACCACCAGAACAAGGCCGACATCGCCGCCAACAAGGCGCGCGAGTGGGTGGACGCCGAGAATGTGGACGTCATCGCGGACGTGCCGAATTCCGCCGCCGCGCTGGCCGTTCAGGGCATCACCAAGGACAAGAAGCGCATCTTCCTGATGTCCGGTCCGGGTTCCACCGACCTGACCGGCAAGTCCTGCTCGCCCTACGGCTTCCAGTGGACCTATGACAACTACGCCATGGCCGCCGGCACCGCCCGCGCGCTGGTCGACCAGGGCAAGAAGAACTGGTTCTTCATCACCGCGGACTACGCCTTCGGCCACTCGCTGGAGGATGAGACGACTAAGATGGTCAAGCAACTGGGCGGCAAGGTCGCCGGCGCCGTCCGCCATCCGCTTGGCTCGTCCGACTTCTCGTCCTTCCTGCTCCAGGCCCAGGGATCCAAGGCCGACGTGATCGGTCTCGCCAACGCGGGCGGCGACACCACCAACGCGGTCAAGCAGGCCTCCGAGTTCGGCATCACCCAGTCCGGCCAGAGCCTCGCCGGCCTGCTGCTGTTCATCAGCGACGTGCACGCCCTGGGCCTCCAGGCCGCGCAGGGCCTGATGCTGACCACCGGCTTCTACCACGACATGGACGACGACACCCGCGCCTGGTCGAAGAAGTTCATGGAGAAGAACGGCGGCAAGGCGCCGACCATGGTGCAGGCCGGCGTCTACTCCGCCGTCCGCCATTACCTGAAGGCGGTCGAGGCCGTGGGCTCTGACGACCCCGACAAGGTGGCGGCGAAGATGCGCGAGACCCCGGTGAACGACATGTTCGCCAAGAACGGCAAGATCGCCGCCAACGGCCGCATGTTCCACGACATGTACCTGGCCCAGGTGAAGACCCCGGCCGAGTCCAAGGGTGCGTGGGACTACTACAAGATCGTGAAGACGATCCCCGCCCAGCAGGCTTATCTGGATCCGGCGCAGAGCGGCTGTTCGCTGGTGAAGTAAAGTCGTTGTAGGCGCTTTGCCCCCACCCCGGCCCTCCCCCGCTGGGCGGGGGAAGGGATTGGAGGGATGCCCCATCTCCCTTTCCCGCTTGGCGGGGGAGGGCCGGGGTGGGGGCAACCGCTCCACGCGCTCTTACAAAAACAAAAACCCAAAAAACACGCTCGATACACAGGGAGGGACGGTCATGTTCGACTTGCTGGGGGTGCCGCCCCAGGTCCTGTTCGGCCAATTGCTGCTCGGCCTGATCAACGGCTCGTTCTACGCGCTGCTCAGCCTTGGGCTGGCGGTCATCTTCGGCATGCTGAACGTCATCAACTTCGCCCACGGCGCGCTCTACATGATCGGCGCCTTCGTGGCCTGGCTTCTGCTGAACCAGCTCGGCCTCGGCTACTGGTGGGCGCTCGCGCTGGCGCCGCTGGTCGTCGGCCTGCTCGGCGTGGTCGTGGAAAAGACCCTGCTGTCGCGCCTCTACAAGCTCGACCACCTCTACGGCCTGCTGCTCACCTTCGGGCTGGCGCTGATCTTCGAGGGCGCCTTCCGCCACCAGT
>JAEZPL010000101.1 GCA_023413605.1 Pseudomonadota bacterium | reverse complement strand
GCGCAGAACTCCGGCTGGACCAGCGGTTCGCCGCCGCTGATCGTCACACCGCCATGCGCGCGCTTCAGGAAATCGGCGTAGCTGGCGATTTCGGCCACCACCTCGTCCGACGGCGTCGGCGTGCCGTCGTGCATGTGGCGGGTGTCCGGGTTGTGGCAGTAGAGGCAACGCAGCGGGCAGCCGGCCAGGAACAGCACGTAGCGCAGGCCGGGTCCGTCCACGCTTTCGCCGGTTTCCACGGAATGGATCCAGCCGCGTACGGGGGAAGGGGCGGGCATCGAAGGCAAACCAACGCGTGTCATGGACGGTCCTGAATGATCGTAATGCGGAAACCGCGTCCGTCATCGGGGTGACCATGGAATCCGGTTTTCCGGAAGTCACCCGGCGGGTACGGCCGCCAGCATATCCGCATCGACCGCGTTCCTCTTGATCTGGAACAACGTTATCCGTTTTTCCGGCGCCGCAGATCAGCCTGAACACGCACAGGATGTGGATCTGTCCATTGTTGAGCGGGGCTTGCCGAACACCGCCGCGGTCCACCGTCAGGCGTGGGCCGCCTGGGAGACGGCGGCCCGGACGGCCGCCAGGGCGGTCGGGTCCAGCGCGCCGCTGCGGTTTCCGCCGGCACACAGGGCCGTGCGGAAGCCGAGATAGTCCGGGGCGAGCGGCAGCAGGGCAGGGATGTCCTCCAGCCGCAGCGAGCCGGCAAGCCCCGTGAACAGGCCGAGGCTGCGCGCCTCAACCACGAACCGCGCCGTCTCGGCGATGGATTTGTGCCGCAGCAACCCGCCGGCACCCTTCCCGGCGGTGTCCAGCATCGCCCCGGCAAAGCCGGCGCGGGCGATGTTGGAAAGCAGCCGGGTGTCGGGCCAGAGATCGGCGAACAGCACGGCGACGAGGCGCGCTCCCCTCCGCACCTCGTCCGCCAGGGCTGCGACGCAACCCGCCGGGTCGCCGGTCGGGAACAGGCCGATCTTCACGTAATCCACGCCGCTGGCCCAGGTCTCGGCCACGCGCGCCCGCACCATGGCGGGCTCCATCGGCAGATCGCCGACGGTTGCGCTGAGAGCGCGGGGCGATGGGAGACGGTCGGCCTGCGCCACGGCCCGCGCAATGTCTTCCAGCGCCCAGGCGCCGAGCGCGCCCGCGCTGGGATCCTTCAGGTCAAGGATATCCGCGCCGCCCGCCGCGGCCAGGGCGAGTTCGTCCAGATCGGCGACGCTGGCGAGCAGGCGTGTCATGCGGCGCTCCCGGCCTCGGCCCGGTGCCGGGCGATGCGGTCCAGCAGCCAGCCCCAGGCCTCCGTCTCGATGGGACCGGCGGTCTTGTCGACGGCGATGGACAGATACTCCATCTCGCGGTCGATCTTCTCGGGCGGGAGAAGGTGCAGACGGCTGACCAGAATCGCGCCTTCCACCACCGCCGCCTGCGCGCGATTGAACCCACGGAAGGGGCGGTGGGTGGCGCGATGCACCGGACGGCAGTCCAGGCGCGGGCGCGTGCCGTCATCCTCCACGGCGACCACCTCCACCTCCTCGTGCGCCAGCGCGCAGGCCAGAACGGCGCTGCGGATGCGCTCCGCCGGAACGGTGGGCCACTCGCGCTTGCGCCCCGTCACGCAGCCCGCGAACACACGGACGTCGTCGGCGAAGTTGATGACCGCGCAACGCGTGGCGAGCAGGTTGTCGAGCGTGCGCGACGGGCGGAAGGGCGCCAGGATGTAGCCGGTCTCCGTCACCGTGGCGCCCATCGGCGCCACATGGACGTTTCCGCCCGCATCGCAGCTGGTGATGATGGTTTCGCGGATGAAGGTCACGGCGTGCCGCTTTCTGGTTTGGCCGGTTCCGGTTTCGAAGCGCGCGTCGTCCCGACGGCGTGGAAGTTGGTGGGATCGTCGCCGGGGGCGTCCACCGCCACGCCCCAGCGCAGTTCGTTGTCCTGGCTGTAGCGTTTGCCGAGCTGCCACGCGATCTGCGCGCGCGCCAGTTCCACGCCGAGGTAGAAGGCGTGCCCCGCATCGCCCCGCGCATCGATGTGCGGATACAGCGCGAAGGGGTCGCCGGCCACGTGGTGGCCGTCGCGGTTGTACAGGTGGATGCCCTGTTCCGTGACCTCGATCCGGTAATTGGGGTCGCGGATGCGGGCGGCGAGGTCCGCCACCTCATCGGGGGTGCTCGTGAAGGGCTTGCGGTCGCGCAGGCAGAGCAGCCCCTCGCCGAATCCGCGGGGCAGGGCGCCGGCCTCCTTCGCGGCGAAGAACTGCCGGCGCGCGGCGTCGAACTCCCGGATGGCGCGACGGCAGTGCGGGCTGACCTGAACCGCCAGAACATGGTCGATCCGCAGTTCGGAGATGATCCCCATCAGCAGCGCGTTCACGCCCGGCGTATCGGCGTCGGTCAGCTCGGTCACGTTGCCGATGCCCATCAGGATCTCCAGGTCCGGATAGCGCGTGCGCACCTCGCGGTAGCGGAGCAGGGAGTCGGTGAAGCCGTAGTGGATCGGCTCCAGGATCGGGTCGGCGATGCAGCGCCGGCCATCGCCCCGGATCGCGTCCACCGCGCGGTAGAGCGACGGCAGGTCGGCCGGGGTCGTCGGAATGACGACGGGCACCGCGTCCGTCTCCCGCGCGACCCAGGCCGTCGTCTCGGTCAGGCTGAGCAGGTAGGAGGCACCGGCCGCAGCACCGCGCAGGAGGTCCCTCGGTTCCAGGGAGTCGACGCTGACCGTGTGGCCGGCGTCGCGCAGGGCGCGCACGGAGTCCTCCAGATGCGGGAAGGGGTGGTCGGGCAGGCAGCCCAGATCCACCACATCGGCCCCATCCGCGGCAAAGCGGGCGGCGCGCTCCAGAATGGCCGGCACGTCCAGCAGCGGGGCTTCCACGATCTCCGCGAAAATCCGGGTGTGGTAGCGGCTGAGGTCCACGGGCGCGGCCTGCCGCCGGAAATGCTGCGGCAAGTCGTCCAACTCGTCAGGGCCACGCGCGAAGGGCACGCCGAAATGCGCCGACAGCCGGTCGAGGTCGCCGCGGAACCGCCCCGGCAGCAGCACGAGATCCGCCCCTTCGGTCGAGCCGAGGCGGCGCAGCACGATCTCCGTGGTGGCGAGCGCCGCGACCTTGACGCCCAGATTCACCACCGTGGTCCGGAAATCGAGCGGCTCCAGCGCGGCGAGCACGCGACGCAGCCGGGGTTCGGCCAGTTCGCCCGTCAGGAACAGAATATGCTCGGGCGGCTTGTCAGGCATGGACGGCTCCGGTCAGGCGGGTTCCAACCGGAATGCCCCGCGCCATCGATTCGGCAAAGCGCTGGTGATCGGACCGCTCCACGCACCAGACGGTCCCGGCATAGCGGGCCATCCGCTCCTGCAAAGCCGGATCGACGATACCGTCCGCGGCAAGGCGGTCGGCGGGGCAGGGCGCATCGGGCAGGGTGGCGGACTTGACCAGAATCGCACAGTCGGCACCGATCCGCCCCGCCAGCCAGACGGCCAGAGTGTCCGACGTGACGTCCCAGCTCTCCGCCACGTCGGCCGTCTCGGCGAGGGGCAACGGCATCCAGACGACAGGGCTGGACGTGGCCTGCAATTCCGCCACCGTGCGGGCCGACGTCAGCCGCGGCTCCAGGTCGGTCAGCGCCGTGCCGTACTGTTCCATGGCGAGCAGCGCCATGCGGTGCGCCGCCCGGTCGCCGAAGCCGAGAGCGGGCTGCGCGCCCCGCACCGCGTCGGCGAAGGGGCCGCCGCCGGGCACCACCACGATCCGCACGGCCTCCGCCCCGGCCAGCAGGTCCAGCCAGCAGCGCAGTTCCGGTGCGCGCCACAGGCTGCCGCCGAGCTTTACGACCCAGAGCGGCACGGCCTTCATGAGCCCTCGGGCCGGGACCGTTCGATGACCACGCCCACGCCGCCGGATTCCGGAACGACGTCCAGCTTTTCCACCTGCACCCGCGCCTTGCTCACCTGCGGGTTGGAGAAGCACAGGGCGAGGATCCGGTCACCCAGCGTCTCGACGAGGTTCACATGCTCGCCATCCCTCAGGGCGCGGATGCCGTCGATCAGGAAGTCGTATGACAGCACCTCGTCCAGGCTGTCGGTCATCGCGTGGTCGGGCCAGGGCAGCGTCAGGCAGACGTTGATCCGGACACGCTGCGTGCGTCCCTTTTCCCGCTCCCAGACCCCGATTTTAAAGTGATCGACGTAATCGCGCAGGGTGATGTCGTAGGTTCGGAGCCGGCTCATGGCCGGGCGGTACGGCACGTAGGACAGCATTGCATCATCGGCCACACGATCCTCCCCTTATCTTTGGCGAAGGATTCAGCACCCCCGCCGCGGCGTCCTTAAGGGCTCCTCTCAGGGCTCCTCGCTCAGAAGGCGATGGCGCACCAGCCATTCGACGCCACGCTGCCACGACCGTTCATTGTCGCCACGGATGTCCGCGAATCCGAAGCCGACGATTTCGCCGGTGCCGACGTCGCGCATTATAAGACGTATGTTCAGGATCAGAGAGCTGATCTTACGGATGACGCCGGTCACCACGATGTCCGCGCCGGCCCTGCGGCCGAGGTCACGCTCGCAGCCGTTGCAGTCCTCCAGGGACGCCGGGACCTCCGCGGCGAGCGGGGTGTCGTGGATCCCGACGACGTCAAAGCGTCCGCTGGTCAGCAACCCGTCGCGCAGCACGGCGGTCACCCGCTCCAGCCGTCCGGGATGGTCCGGGTGCAGGCCTTCCTGGCTGGTGTCGACGAGTTCCAGGTCGAAGACCAGCGCCTTGGGCTCGTCGCCGGCCGCGACGGAAACCGGAAAGGCCAGAAAGGCTAGAAACAGAGTTGCCGGAATGAATTTGGCGTCCGTCATGGGAATTGGGCCTCATCCGCCGGAATTATCCGAATGACCGGATAGGCAAGCC
>JAEZPL010000058.1 GCA_023413605.1 Pseudomonadota bacterium | reverse complement strand
ACCTAACACTGCACTATTTCGATCGCGGTGCCAACCGCGGGAACAGCCGCCCGGTGGTGTTCGTGCACGGCAACGGCATCATGGCCGACGACTGGGCGCTCAGCCTGCTGCCCGCCGCCGCGGAGCGCTGGCGCTGCGTCGGATTCGACCGGCCGGGGCATGGCTACAGCGAGCCCGCGCACGACCGCTCCAGCCCGTCCGCCCAGGCGGCGATCCTGCGCGACGCGACCCGCAAGCTGGGGCTGGAACAGCCGATCATCGTCGGCCATTCGCTGGGCGGTGCCGTGGCCTTGGCCTGGGCGCTTGACTATCCGGACGAGGTCGGCGGGCTGGTGATCCTGTCGGCCTTCACCCACCCGACGCCGCGCGCCGACTTCCTTCCCCTGATGGGGCCGGCCGTCCCGGTCATCGGCCCGGTCATGAGCCGCACGGTGTTGCAGCCGATCGACCGGCTGATCCTGGGGCCGCTGATGCGCCGCATCTTCGAACCCAACCCGGTGCCCGCGCGCTATGACGAGATCCCGCCGGACCTGCTGCTGCGCCCGACGCAGCTGGAGGCCGCCGCGGCGCAGCTTGCCGCGCTGATACCGAGCGTTGCCACCATGGCGCCCCGCTATTCGGAGATCCGCTGCCCGACCGCCATCGTCGCCGGGCTGGAAGACCGGATCGTCGATCCGCGCGCCCACGCGGTGCCCCTGCACGACGCCATCCGGGGATCGACGCTGCACCTGCTGGCCGACACCGGCCACATGCCCCACCACGCGCGGCCGGAAGCCGTGCTGGCCGCCATCGATCGTGTCGAGAAGGCGCTGACGGCGGAATTGGCCCAAACGGCATCCTGATTCCGCGAGATGATTGACTCTGAACGGTGATTCGGCGACCGGAGATTGCGAATCGAAAAAAAACGACTCGATGCGACTCGGATGAGCGATGGTTAACAGTTTGGTTACGAACCTGGGGCTAACGTTCCGTCAGCAAGCACACTTTCAGCGCCCTAAGGATTCTGACCGATGTCCATGGCTGCCGACGTTGACACCATCGAACGCACCTCCATCGTCGCGTACACCCTCCTCAACGAGTTGCACGACGTGCTGGCTCTGCCCAAGGCTCCGGACGACGTGACGCTCGGCATCCTCATGGGCCTGTCCATGTTCATGGATGACAAAGTCGGCCCGATGCGCGCCAAGCGCCTGATGTCCGAGGCCCCGACCATCGTCCTGAAGACGGACGCGCACGTCACGGCTGACCAGATGCAGCGCATCATGCCGGTGCTGCGTGCCTTCGGCGACCACCTGAAGGACATGCGCAGCAAGGCCACCCGTCCGGTGGACGACACGGTCGCGTGACGCGGACCAGCCCTGTAGCCAGGGCTGAACGACGATCGACAAAGGGCTCGGCCGCTGTGCCGGGCCCTTTGTCGTTTGGCCCTCATTGCAAGTGGCAGCCTTGACCGGACCGCCAAATCAGCGGATGCTTTTCGTCATCGTCCACCGCAGGTCGCCGACCGCCGGACGGGACGCAACGAACGGGCGGCTTCGGCCATGGACGGGCTTGCAACAGACTGGCATTCGGGGGATTGGCTCTCGGCCGTTTCCATCATCGCCATCCTGGCCGGCGTCACCATCAGCGTGATCGTTCTGGCGGCCTTCGGTTCGATCCGGCGCAGCCTGAACGAAGGCACGGCGCGGCAGGCCCAGCAGATCCGCAAGCTTGCCGAAAACATCGCCGCGCTGAACGCGCAGCAGCAGAGCGCGCAAACGCGCATCCAGCAACTCACCGACGCCAACCGCAAGCTGACCGAGGAACTGACCACGCTCGGCGAAAGGTTGGGCGACGCGGATTCCTCCCCCCGGACATCCGGCACAGCACGGCTCCTGCATTGACCACACAAAACATGATGATCGACGGCGACAGCGAGCGTGTCCGCTGGACCGCCAGCGCCGACGCCTGGACCCTCTGGGCCGACCCCAAGGCCGATCTGGCCGACAAGCTGAACCAGCCGCTGCTGGACGCGGCCGGCGTGGCGGCGGGGGAGCGCGTGCTCGACCTCGCCTCCGGCGCCGGGGAACCGGCGCTCAGCGCCGCGCGGCGCGTCGGTCCAGGCGGCTTGGTGATCGGCAGCGATCTCGTGCCCGGCATGATGGCCGGCGCCGTGCGCCGCGCCGCCGAGGCGACGGAGGGGCAACGTCCCGTCTTCACCGCCGCCGACATGACCGCCCTGCCCTTCGCCGACGGCCGGTTCGACCGGGTAACCTGCCGCTTTGGCATCATGTTCGTGCCCGACGTCGCGGCGGCGCTGGCCGAAGTGCGGCGCGTGCTCCGTCCCGGCGGTGCCGTGGCCTTCATGGTCTGGGGGCCGCGCGGCGGCAACGCGCTGTTCGACACCGTGGGCGCCGCCGTCGCCGACCAGTTGGGTGAGGACGGCAGCCTTGACCCGCTGTTCCGCTTCGCCGGGCACGGCCTGCTCGCCGCGGCCTTGCGTGCCGCCGGTTTCCGCGAGGCGACGGAGACGGATCTCACCCCCGTCCGCAAGGCCCCGAAGGGCCAGCCCTTCTGGCGCGCCACCCTGGACATGAGCGTCGGCCATCGCCTCCGCACCCTCACCCCCGAGCAGCGCGCGACGCTGGAGGCGGACGTCGCGCGGCGCTTCGACGATCGGGCGTCCGGAGAGGTGATCCCCTTGCCGGCCCATGTGCGGATCGTGGTGGGACGGTCCTGAAATCGTCCACCGGATTGAACAGACCCGACTGTGTCGATGATTCACCACAAAGACACAAAGGACACCAAGAACTTCACAAAGAGATGTCGGACACCCGCCGATCCGCTATATAAGCGGAATCCTTTTGTGATTATCTTTGTGTGCTTTGTGCCTTCGTGGTGAATCCCTATTCCGTCGCGACCGTTCCGGAAGCTCTCATACCGAAGGCGTTTGATGGAACTCATCAAACACCTTCGGTATCAGTAATCCCGCTCCCACTTCACGCCGACGCGCGTTTCGGCATCGGCGCCGAAGTAGGCCTCCGCCTTGATGTTCTTGGTGATGTCCACCTCCACGGTGGCGCGGCTCTGGTTGGCGCCGATGCCCTGCTCCACGCCGACATAGACGCGGTCGCTGATGTAGCGGCCGGCCTCCACCGCGCCGCCCTTGCCGTTCTCGCCGGCGATGAATTCCAGCCGGTCCACGCCCAGGCTGCGCCGCACGGTCGACAGCAGTCCGCCGCCGCTCCCGCCGAAACCGGCCAGGGTCGCCGCGGACTGGGCAAGCTGGAAAGCCTCCCCCGCGGAGAGATTGGCGACGGACTTGCCGAACAGAATGCTGGACAGAACCTCGTCCTGCGGCAGCCCCTGGGAGGAGGTCAGGTCCAGCTTCGGCTGGCGGGCGGTGCCGCCGATCACGATCTGGGCGGTGACGCCGTTGGCGGTGATTTCCGCCAGCAGGTCCAGGCGTGGGTCGATCTCCGGCCCGCCGTCGAACTCGATGATGCCGCGCTTGAAGAGGAAGGTCTTGCCGAGCAGGTCGAACTGCCCCTTGAGCATGGTCAGCCGGCCGGCCACCAGTGGTTGGCTTGTGGTGCCGGCAACGGCCAACTGGGCGGAGAACTCCGAATCCAGCCCGCGGCCACGCACGAAAATCTGGTTCTGCGCCGTGACCGTCAGATCCAGCGCCATGGCGAAGGCGGGCTCCGGCGC
>JAEZPL010000007.1 GCA_023413605.1 Pseudomonadota bacterium | reverse complement strand
GGTGGAAACCCTGTGCCCCCACCCGCCCGCCGGTTTTTCCGTCATGACGCTTCCAAGACGTCGGCAAAGCCGCATCTCAACAAATTCACACCGCCCGGCGGCGGCAATTCGACCCGTCCCGGTTGCTTTCACACGACGTATCTGTTAAGCCGCGCGCCGTGCCTTACGGACGCGGGAACCCATGGCCTTTCCTTTGTCTCACCTCGACTCCTCCAGGGCGCTTCCCGATTCAGTCCTGGCCGCCGTGGCCGGTCTGACGGCGCTGCTGCTTGGACCACTGGTCGCGATGGCGCCGCGCGGGTTGCCGGTGTGGGTGATTCTGGTCACGGTGATCGCGCTGGCGGGACTGGTGCGCCGCGACGCGCTGGGGCGCCTGCAACGGACGTTGCCGGGCACGGCGGTGGTGATGGCCTTCCTTCTGCTTGCGGCCGTGTCGGTGGTGTGGAGCCCCTCGCCGCGGGCGGGGGTGACGGTGGTGGAAATCGCCTACGTCGCGCTGGCCGCGCTGGCCGGTGGGGCGTGGCTGTCCTCGCTGCCGGGCGTGGAGGCCCGGCGCTTGGTCCGCCTGTTCCTGATCGGGGTCTTCGTCGGCATCGCGTTGTTCACCGTGGAAGCCGCTCTGGACTTTCCGCTGCACCGCTGGTGGAACCATGTCCCGTCCGACGTTCCGATTGCGGAGAGCAACGTGCCCAAGCGCACGGCGGCCGTGCTGTGCCTGCTCGTTTGGCCGGCCGCGATGGCGCTGGACCGCGCAGGGCTGAGGCCCGCGGCCCTGCTGCTGCCCCTCGGCTACGGCGCTGCCTGTCTGCTGCTGACCAGCCGCTCGGCCATGCTCGGCATCGGCGTGGGCGTGGTGGTCTTCGCCCTGGCGGTCTGGTCGCCGCGGGTGGTCCGCGCGGCGCTGGGCACGGCGCTTGCCGCAGCCTTCGTGGGCGTGGTGCCGCTGGTCCTGCTGCTCGACCGCGTGCTGAACCTGGACGCGGCGGAATGGCTGTTCCGCTCCGCCCGGCACCGCGTCGAGATCTGGGGCATGGCGGCGGACCGTGCGCTGGCCACACCGTTCCTCGGCCAGGGCATCGACGCCTCCCGCGCGCTGGTGCCGGAGGGGGAGATGTCGCAGTTCGGCGCCATCGCCGACAGCCTGCTGCCGCTGCATCCGCACAACGCCTTCCTTCAGGTCTGGCTGGAACTGGGTGGGGTGGGGGCCTTGCTGGCTCTGGCGGCGGCGCTGCTTCTGCTGTTCGGCACCGCACGGATGGAACGGCGGGAACAGCCCTTCGCGCTCGCCCTGTTCGCCGCGGGACTGGCCATGGTCAGCACCGCCTACGGCATCTGGCAGGCCTGGTGGATGGCCGGCATCCTGTCGTCCGGCCTGATGCTGCGGCTGGCCTCCCGCACACCCGCCGACGACGCGTAAGGGCGACCCATGACGACCGCGCGGCGCCGCATCCTGATCATCAAGCTGGGGGCTTTCGGCGACTTCTTCCTGGCGCAGACGGCCTTCGCCGCCATCCGCCGACACCATGCGGGCGACCATCTGGCGCTGCTGACCCTGCCGTCCCTGGCCCCGCTCGCCCGCCTCAGCGGCCTGTTCGACGACGTGCTGGAGGACCCGCGCAAGCGCTCGCTCGACGCTTATCTCGTGGTGCGCCGGCTGTTGCGCGCCGGGCGGTTCGATCGGGTCTACGACCTTCAGGCGCAGCCGCGCACCGACCGGTATTTCTGGCTGCTCGCGCCCGGCCCCTGGCCGGAATGGTCGGGTACGGCGTGGGGCGCCTCCCACCGTGACCAGTATCCGGGGCGCCGCAAGGTGCCGGTGCTGGAGCGCTACGCCCGCCAGCTGGCGCCGCTGGGCATCATGCTGGACGACGCGCCGGACCTGTCCTGGCTCGACGCGGACACCGGCCGTTTCGGCCTGACGGGCCCCTACGCTTTGCTGATCCCCGGTTCCTCCCCCGGGCGGCCGGACAAGCGTTGGCCGGTGGAGCGCTACGCGGAACTTGCCAACGCCCTGGCGGCGCGCGGCGTGACGCCGGTGGTGCTGGGCACCTCCATCGAGGCGGACCTCGCCAAGGCCATCCTGGCGGCTTGCCCGAAGGCCGTGGACCTGACGAACCGCACCAGCGTGCCGGAGATCGCCGGGCTCGCCCGCCGCGCCTGGGCCACGGTCGGCAACGACACCGGCCCGACCCATCTGGTGGCCGCCATCGGCTGCCCGACGGTGGCGGTCTTCTCCGACGCATCGAACCCCATCCACAGCAACGGGCCGCGCGTCGCGATCCACCACCGGCCGCACTTCGCGGCCATGGACATGCCCGGCGTGCTGGACGCCATGGACGCCATTGCCGCGAGACGGTAGAGTGCCGCGCCAGTTTCGGGAGTTTTTAACGTTTTGAGCAGCCAGGACGTCAGCCTCGGCCCGACGGAATCGGTCGTGCTGCCCGCGCCAAAGCCGGGCGGGCGCTGGGCGCTTGCCGTCAAGATGGTGGTGACGCTGGCGGTGCTCGGCCTGTTGGCCGCCAAGGCGGACTGGTCCGACGTGCTGGCGCGCATCGCCGGGGCCGACCCGGCTTGGCTGGCCGCGGGCTTCGCCGCCAAACTGCTGGCCGTGGTCTGCGCCGGGGAGCGCTGGCGTGACGCGCTGCGCGCTGCGGGCGAGCGGGTGTCGCACGGGGTGGCGATGCGGCTGATGTTCGCCGGGCTGTTCTTCGGGCAGGTGCTGCCGGGGGCGCTGGGTGGCGACGTGGTGCGCGGCTGGCTGACCTTCCGGGGCGGCGCGTCCTCCACCGCCGTCGTGCTGGCCCTGGTGCTGGACCGGCTGCTGGCGCTGGTCGGCTGCGTGGCCCTGCTGTTCCTCGGCCTGCCGCATCTGGTCGCCACCGCTCCGCCGGCCGTGGCCTGGGCGGGGCCGGTGGCCGTCGTCCTGCTGGCGGTGGGCCTCGTGGTTGGCCTTCAGGCCGACCGCGTGCCGCTGCCGGTCTTTCTTAGGCGTCCACCGGTCTCCGCGCTCCAGGCCCAGGTGGCCCGGCTGCGCGCGGCGCTGCTCAGCCGGGCGGCGCTGGCCGGGCTGCTGCACAGCGCGGCGGTGCACCTGTGCACCGTGTTCGCGGTGGTCGCCTACGCCCGCGCCCTGTCCATCCCCGTGTCGGTTCCCGACGCCCTGGCGGTGGTGCCGATGACCATCTTCGCCGCGGCGCTGCCCATTTCGCTCAACGGCTGGGGTGTGCGCGAGGGGGCCTTCGTGGCCGGCTTCGCGCTTTACGGCCTCGGCGCGACGGAGGCGCTGATCCTCTCGCTGATGATCGGTCTGTCCGTCACCCTGTCCTCTCTGCCGGGGGGCCTGCTCTGGCTCGGCCACTCGGGCCGCCGCACAAAGGCGGCCGCATCGTCTGGAATTCCCTCATGACCGCGACCACGCTCGATTCCGCAACCCGGCCGGACACGGCGGGCAGCCCTTCCCTCAGCCCGCGCCAGAAGGCCGTGCGCGCCCTGTTCGAGACGCTGGCGCCCGAGGTGGAAAACTGGGCCACCCGCAACGCCTATTTCCACGAGGCCGACCGCGCCTACCTGCGCTTCCTGGTGCCGGACGGGGCCAGCGTGCTGGAGGTCGGCTGCGGCATCGGCGACACGCTGGCCTTTCTGAAGCCGACGCGCGGCGTGGGCATCGACCTCGCCCCCGGCATGATCCACCGCGCCCGCGAACGCCACCCGCATCTGGAGTTCCACGCCGGCAACGCGGAGGACCCCGCCGACCTGGAGGCGATCACCGGCACCTTCGACGTCATCCTGCTGTCGGACACCATCGGCTTTCTGGACGATTGCGAGGCGACGCTGCGCCTGTTGCACCGTTTCGCCACGCCGCAGACGCGCATCATCGTCAGCTATCACAGCCGCGCCTGGGAGCCTGTCCTGGGTTGGGCGGAAAGCCTCGGGCTGAAGATGCCGCAGGGCCAGCACAACTGGCTCAGCACCGCCGACACCATGAACCTGCTCGACCTCGCGGGGTGGGAGCCGGTGCGGCGCGAGTGGCGCCAGCTGCTGCCGCGCCGGGCCTTCGGGCTGGGGGCGCTGGTCAACCGCTGGATCGCTCCGCTGCCGGGCATCCGCCGGCTGTGCGTGCGCAACTATGTCGTCGCGCGGCCGGCCGTCACCGAACCGGTGCCGGAAAAGCTGCCGTCCTGCACGGTGCTGATCCCCTGCCGGAACGAGCGCGGCAACATCGAAAACGCCATCCGCCGCCTGCCGCGCTTCTGCCTCGACCTGGAGGTGATCTACGTCGAGGGCAACAGCAAGGACAACACCTACGAGGAGTGCCTGCGCGTCCGGGACGCCTACCCGGATTGGGACATCAAGGTCATGAAGCAGCCCGGCAAGGGCAAGGGCGACGCCGTGCGCGCCGGCTTTGCCGCGGCCCGCGGCGATATTCTGATGATCCTGGACGCCGACCTGACCGTGCCGCCGGAAACGCTGCCGAAGTTCTATCAGGCCATCGCGTCGGGCAAGGGCGAGTTCATCAACGGTACGCGTCTTGTCTATCCCATGGCCGATCAGGCCATGCGCTTCCTGAACTGGGTCGCCAACCGGACTTTCGCGCAGATCTTCTCGTTCCTGCTGAACACGCGCTTCACCGACACGCTGTGCGGCACCAAGGTGCTGTGGAAGCGCGATTACGACAAGATCGTCGCCAACCGGCATTACTTCGGCGATTTCGACCCGTTCGGCGATTTCGACCTGATCTTCGGCGCCGCCAAGCTGAACCTGAAGATCGTGGAAGTGCCGATCCGCTACGCCGACCGCACCTACGGCGAAACGCAGATCAGCCGCTTCAGCCACGGCTTTCTGCTGCTGCGCATGGTCCTGTTCGCCTGGAAGAAGCTGAAGGCGTTTTAAACCTTTAAGTCCCCTCTCCCCTCTGGGGAGAGGGTTAGGGTGAGGGGGCGGCCACAGGCTGGGTTGGTGCTGGCGTCGCGACGATTCACCACCAAGACACAAAGACACAAAGAATTTCACAAAGGGGTGCGAGCATTGCGATGTGTTCGCCGGGTGTCCGAAGATCCTTTGTGACTATCTTTGTGTCTTGGCGATGAAAATCCTTTCCAGCGCCCACCCTGCGGCATCGCGCACCACCTCGCTCGGGTCGTCCAGCAGCGCTTCGGCCACCGGGGCATGCCGCGCGTCGCCGCTGTTGCCCAGCGCCACCAGCACGTTGCGGACGAAGCGGTCGCGCCCTATGCGCTTGATCGGCGATCCGCTGAAAACCTGTCGGAAGCCGGCGTCGTCCAACTGCGCCAGATCGGCCAGCCGCGGCGCGGTCAGTTCCGCGCGCGGCAGGAAAGCGGCCTCGCGCGAGCGTTTCGCGAACTTGTTCCAGGGGCAGGCGGCGAGGCAATCGTCGCAGCCGTAGATGCGGTTGCCCATCAGCGGGCGTAGATCCTCGGGAATCGGCCCCTTGTGCTCGATCGTCAGGTAGGAAATGCAGCGCCGCGCGTCCAACTGGTTGGGTGCAGGGAAAGCCGCCGTGGGGCAGGCATCCAGACAACGCCGGCAGTTGCCGCAGCGGTCGCTGCCCGGCTCGTCCGGCGGCAGGTCCAGCGTCGTGTAGACCTCGCCCAGGAACAGCCAGGAGCCGTGGGTGCGCGACACGAGGTTCGTGTGCTTGCCCTGCCAGCCCAGCCCGGCCTTTTCCGCCAGCGGCTTTTCCATGACGGGGGCGGTGTCCACGAACACCTTCAACTCGGCCTTGTGGGTGTGGGCGATCCACTGGCCCAGCGTCTTCAGCCGGCCCTTGATCAGGTCGTGATAGTCGCGGTTCTTCGCATAGACCGACACGATGCCACGGTCGGGGTGGTCCAGCAGAGCGCGCGGGTCTTCCGCGGGGGCGTAACTGGTGCCGAGCGCGATGACGGTGCGGGCCTCCGGCCACAGGGCCTGGGGGTGGACGCGGCGGTCGGCCTTGTCCTCCATCCATCCCATGTCGCCGTGCCGGCCCTCGCGCAGGAACTCGGCCAGCCGCGACTTTGCCTCCTCGCCCAGGGAGGCGGGCGCGAAGCCTACCGCGTCGAAGCCGAGCGCCAGGGCCCGGTTGCGGATGGCTTCGCGGATGCTGGTGGGATCAGCCGCGGCCACGGTAGGGCTGGACGTCCTGCGGCGGGATCCACACGCCCTTGGGCGGCTCGCCCGTCGCGTAGAACACGTCGATGGGAATGCCGC
>JAEZPL010000761.1 GCA_023413605.1 Pseudomonadota bacterium | reverse complement strand
CCCTTGCCGCGGTCGTCGCTCCCCAGGGCGAATTCGCGCGCATCCTCGGCGTGGTCCGTCTGATGCAGGGTGCCGACGCGGACGCGGAGCGGCTTTATCGGATGGCGGGGGCACCGGACGGCGCGCTTGGCGTTGCGCTGGCCGGGATCGCGCGGCATCGGGCCGACCATGACGTGATCGGCACCGTGGTGGTTCCCGTCCATGGCATGGAAGATACGATCGAACGTGCCCTGGACAGCATCGCCGCGGCCGTCCGCTTCCTGCGCGATGCGTCGGGAGCCTCGCGGGCCCAGGTGCACATCTGCGTGGTCGACGACGCGTCCACCGACGATTCGGCAGGACGGGCCATGCGCTGGGCGAAAAGCCATCCGGACCACAGCGTGTCGGTCATCATGAACAACCGCAACGGTGGGGCCGGATGCGCACGGAATCTGGGAGCCGCCGCGGCGCGCGGCCGGTACCTGTGGTTCCTCGATGCCGACGACTGGTTTCTGGAGCCGCATCTGTTCCTGACCGCCACCGCGCTGGATCTGGCACCCGAGGCCGCCTTCGTGCGCACCGCCATCCTGTTCGACAGGATCGACACGGAGGTGACTCCCGTCTGGCGCGCCGCATCGGAGAATTGCTACCCCGGAAACCTGTGCGTACGGCGCCTCTGCCACGACGTCATCGGCGGCTTCCCGGAGGAAGCGCCGTTCCACCCGGCCACGGCTGACGACGTCGCCTACAGCCGCGCGCTCCACAGCCTGTTCAGCGGGCTGAAACTCACGGAGAAGACCGTCCACTACACGATGCGGGACGGCAACGCCCTGGCGCGCCAGCGTGAGGAGATGACGGGCGAAGGCCACCCGAAGGATCGGGGACCACCCGACGCCCGCTTTGCCGCCATCGAAATGCTGATCCGGCGCCGCCTGCACGCCTTGCAGGCGAAACGCGCGCAATTGGAGCGTGACGGCTGGACCGGCCCCCCTTTTCGGGCAGGGCCGGAGACGGAAGGCGTCTCCCCGGACACAGCCACGCGGGAGGCCTCCCTCCCTCCGGACCGGGCGCTGGAGGAGAAACGCCGCTCCGTCGCCCTGTCCCCCGGCGACCCGGCGGCGTGGTTCGACTATGGCCATGCGGCCCACCGGGCGAGGCACATCCCCATGGCTTTGCGAGCGTTCCGGCGGGCGGCGCGCCTTCAGGCGGACCTCGCCCCGGCCTTGCTCAACATCGCCACCATCCTGTTCGATGACAGCCGCTTCGACGAGGCCGAGGTGCCGCTCCGCGCAGCGCTGGCCCTGCGGCCGGGGCATCCGAGCAGCGTGCTTCTGCTGGGCCGCACCTGGGCGCGGCTGGGTCGGGATGCCGCTGCCGGACGTCAACTCGCCCGCGCGGCAAGGCTGGAACCGGGCCGCGCGGACATCGACGCAGCCTGCGCCGAAGCCCGGCTGCGTCTCGGCGATGCGGCGACGGCCCTGCGGCATGCCCTCCGCGCCCTGACCATGGAACCGGCCCTGTTCGACGCTTTGACGGCGGCTGCCGCCGCGCTCGACCAACTGCACCGGAGCGGGGAAGGGCTGAGGGCGTGGGAACGGGCCGCCCGGCTTCAACCGGGCCAGGGCGTGGCGTTCACCGGACGCACGGTCAGCCTGTTGACCCGGCTGTGGGGGCCGCCTCTCTCCCCCAGGCCATCGGCGGAGCCGGGACGCCGTCTGTCGTCGGTCCGCCTCGGCCACCATGGCCGTTTCGGCAACCAGTTGCTTCAATACGGTGCGCTGCGCCTGTGCGCGACCCGCACCGGCCTGACTCTGGAGGTGCCGGACTGGCCCGGACGCCACCTGTTCGACCATGACGACCCGCTGCCGGGCCGTGGATTGCCCCGCCTGACGGAAACCGAGGGCGAGGCCGCGGTGGTCGCCGTGCTGCGCGGCGAACCGGACCCACAAACTGTTGGAAAGCTGGCCATCGGGAATCTGGCCGACACCGACGTCACCGGCTATTTCTGCGGTGACACCACGGTCCTGGCGCCTTACCGCGACGCGTTCCGGGCGCTGTTCGTACCCGGCCGCCGGCTCCGCCCCCACGCCGATCGCGTGACCGCGAGGCTGCGCGCCCACGGGGGCACGGTCGTGGCCCTTCATCTGCGGCGTGGCGATTTCGGCTGGGGCCGCTTCTGGATCGCGCCGGAAGACTGGTACGTGCGCTGGCTGGAATCCGTCTGGCCCCTCCTCGACCGCCCCGTGCTTTACATCGCCACCGACGACCCGGCCTGCCTGCGCCCCTTTGCCCGCTTCAAGCCGCTGTCCGCCACGGATCTGGGCGAGCCGATCCCCGGCGCGGAATTCTTCACCGATTTCCATGCGCTGTGCGAAGCCGATCTGGTCGCGATCTCCAACAGCAGCTTCTCCTTCGTGGCGACGATGCTGAACCGGAAGGCGCGGGCCTTCCACCGTCCCGACCCCTCCGCGCGGGCGCTGGTCCCTTATGATCCCTGGTCGAGTCCGGTGCTGCTGTGACCCCGGTGCTGTGGTGACGATGAACGACGCCTCCCCTCGCAACGCCGATCCCGACGCCGGGTCCCTGGTCCGGGCCGGGCTGGCGCACCACAACGCCGGTCGCGCGGCGGAGGCCGAAGAGGTTTACCGCCGGGTGCTGGACCGCTGGCCCGGCCACCCCGACGCCCTGCATCTGCTGGGGGTGCTGGCGTTCCAGCTCGGCCGGTTGCCGGTGGCCGCCGATCTGATGCGGCAGGGACTCCGCGCAAACCCGGACAACACCGCCGTCTTATCGAACTTTGCCGCCGTGCTCCGCCAGTTGGGCCGGCTGGACGAGGCACTGGCCGCAGGCCGAAAGGCGCTGGCGCTCGATCCCGGTTTTGCGGACGCCGTCAACAACCTTGCCAACATACTGGGCGACCTGAACAGGCACGACGACGCGGCGACGGCGCTCCGCCGCCTGCTCACGCTCAAGCCCCGGCTGACCGAGCAGCGCCTGCAACTCGGCCGGAGCCTGCTGCTCGCCGGCCGGGCGGAGGACGCGGTCGAAGCGTTCCTGACGTTGCTCGGCATGGCACCCGTGACAGCCCCGGCCTACACCAACCTCGGCGTGGCCCTGCGTCGGCTGGGGCGGGCCGACGAGGCGAAGGCCGCCTACCGCAGCGCGCTCGGCATCGCGCCCGGCGACCCCGGCACCCTCAACAATCTTGGAATACTGCTTCAGGACGGCGACCGTTACGAGGAGGCGGCAGCCTGCTTCCGCCTGTCGCTCGCCGGACAACCGGCCGCCGCCTCCACATGGCTCAACCTTGCCCTCACGGCGCGGGATGAAATGCGCGTGGACGAGTTGGTCACGCTGGCGCGGCGGTCCATCCAACTCGACCCGTCTCTGGCGGAAGCCCATACGGCGCTCGGCTTCGGTCTGCTGATGAAGGGCGAGATGACCGAAGGCTTCGCGGAGTATGAATGGCGCTCGCGCATGGCCGATTTTCCCTCCCCACGCCGTTGCTTTCCATCACCGGAATGGGACGGGTCCGACCTTGGGGGGCGCACCCTTCTGATTCACGACGAACAGGGCGCCGGCGACACGATCATGCTGGCGCGCTACGCTCCCCTGTTGCGCGCCCGCGGGGCGCGCGTGTTCCTGGAATGCAACGGACAGCTTGTCCGCCTGCTGTCCGCCATGCCGGGAATCGACGGGGTTATCGAGCGCTTCGGCCCGCTGCCGCTGCATGATGCCCACATTTCCCTGGCCAGCGTTCCCGGCCGGGTCGGGACCGGGCTCTACACCATACCCGCACCGGCGGCCTACCTGAGGGCGGAACCGGACTTGGCCG
>JAEZPL010000690.1 GCA_023413605.1 Pseudomonadota bacterium | reverse complement strand
CAAGCTGAAGCGCGCGGTGCGCTATCCCTATCTGGACTTCTCCACGGTCGAGAAACGGCGTGCGGCCTGCGAAGCGGAGGTGGCGCTGAACCGGCGCACCGCGCCGACCCTCTATCTGGGCGTGACGCCGGTGGTGCGCCGCCCCGGCGGTGAACTGGCGCTGGGCGGCGAGGGCGCGGTGCTGGACTGGGTCGTGGCGATGCGGCGGTTCCCGGCCGACGCCCTGTTCGACCGTGTGGCGGAGCGCGGCGCCCTGTCCGACGCTTTGATGCGCTCCCTCGCCGACGTCGTGGCGGCTTTCCACAAGGACGCGGCGCCACGTCCAGAGGGCGGCGGCGCGGCGGCCATGCGAACCGTCATGAACGGCAACATCGCAGAGTTGCGCGAGCGCCCGGCCCTGTTCGCACCGGAACAGGTGGAGCGGCTGGCCGACCTTTCGGCGAAGGCTCTGGAGCGGCTTGCGCCCCTGATGGAGGAACGGCGGGCAGGGGGATTCGTCCGGCACTGCCACGGCGACCTGCACTTGCGCAACATCGTCCTGCTGGACGGTAAGCCGACGCTGTTCGACGGCATCGAGTTCGACGAATCCTTCGCCGTGATCGACGTCGCCTACGATCTTGCCTTTCTGCTGATGGACCTGGAGCAGCGCGGGCTTCGGCCCTTCGGCAACACGGTGCTGAACCGCTGGGCGGAAGAGACCGGGGACATCGGCGGGCTTGCGCTGCTGCCCCTGTTCCTGTCCGCGCGGGCGGCGGTCCGGGCCAAGATTGCGGCGGCGGCCTCTGCCTTCCATAAGGAACCCGCCGAGTCGGCCCGGCTGGAGCGTGAGGCCGTCGCGTATCTGGACCATGCCATCGCCGCGCTGGAGCCGCCGCCCGCGCGGCTGGTGGCGATCGGCGGGCTGTCCGGCACGGGCAAATCGCTGCTGACGCGTGGGCTTGCACCCGCGCTCGGCCCGGCACCGGGGGCGATGGTGCTGCGGTCCGACGTGATGCGCAAACGGCTGTTCGGCGTGGCGGAGACGGAGCGCCTTCCACCAGAGGCTTACGATCAGGCCGTGACGGCGCGGATCTACGCCCGAATGGTGGAGCAGGCGCGGACGATTCTGGAGGCGGGGCACGCGGTGGTCGTGGACGCCGTCCACGCCCGGCCCGAGGAACGCGCCGCCATCGCTTCCGCCGCGTGCGACGCGGGCGTCCGATTTGACGGTCTGTGGCTGGAAGCACCCTTGGGCACGCGCATTGCGCGTGTGACATCTCGCCGCAGCGATGCCTCCGACGCCACCCCCGATGTGGCGGAACGCCAGGAATCCTATGACATCGGTCCGCTCGACTGGCTGCGCGTGGACGCGGGCAGGAATGCGGGGGAAACGCTTGCGGGCCTGCTGGAAAGACTGGCGTAATTCCAGGTGGAACGGGCGCACCGCCGCTGCATGCGATACAATGACCGGTGCACTCCACCATTTGCGCCGCCCGCCCTTTCGGGTGGCGCGAACGGAGTGCTGCGCTGGAAGCGGTGCACTCAACCACCGTCCAATAGGGCCGGCGGAATCGGCCCGGGGGGAGATCATGTCAATCAAGACGATTCTCGTGCCGCTGGCCGGCACCGACAGTGACCCGGTGGCGCTGAATGCCGCCATGCAGGTGGCGCGCAGTTTCGACGCCCATGTCGACGCGCTGTTTGTAAAGCTGGACCCGCGCGACGCCGTCCCGATGCTGGGCGAAGGCATGTCCGGCGCCATGGTGGAAGAAATCATGCGCGCCGCGGAAGGCGAGTCGAACACGCACCTGAAGACCGCCCGCCGCACGTTCGATGCGGTGGTGAAGGATGCCCAGATGGACCTGCGCGACGTTCCGTCCGCCGTCGAGGGCCCGTCCGCGCGCTGGCGCGAGGTCGTCGGCCGGGTGGAGGACGTGGTGCCGCAGGAAGGCCGGCTGAGCGATCTGCTGGTCTTTGCCCATGTGACGCTGGACCGCGATTCCCAGGCCTATGCCACGGTCGAGACCGCGCTGCTGGGCGCCGCTCGGCCTCTGCTGCTGGTGCCCGGCAACCTGCCGGAGGAGATCGGCCGCACCGTCGCCATCGCCTGGAACGGCAGCCCCGAATCCGTCCGCGCCCTGGCCGGGGCGATGCCCTTCATCCAGAGCGCCGACACGGTGCATGTGCTGACGGCCGAGACCTCCGTCACCGAAGCTGCGGCAGGTCGTCGCATCGCCGATTATCTGGCTTGGCACGGGGTTAACGTTCAGTTAACTATATTGAAGCCGGGATCGGAACCTGTCGGCCAGACCATCATCAACAAGGCCACGGAACTGGGTTCGGGCCTCCTCGTCATGGGGGGCTACGGGCACAGCCGGATGCGGGAAATGATCCTGGGCGGCGTGACACGCCATGTGCTGAATCACGCCGGGTTGCCCGTTCTGATGGCTCATTGAGCGTTCGCCACTCATGGGGCGGTCGGGACCGGATCGCCGGGACGGGCATGGTAATCCGACGCGCGGCGCTGCTGTAACTGGGCGCCCTCCACGCCGGTGGTGAACAACCACAAGGCCGCCGCGGGCTCGTTCCCCCGGCGGCCGGCACAGGGGAAGGGAACGCGCCATGTTGACGATCGACGATTGCATCGCGCTCAGCGACCTGACCGAAGACGAGATCGACGCCATCGCGGAACACGAGCACCTGCCGGAAATGGTGGCCGTGGAACTGGGCTGCTGCCTGGTCCACACCGCCGAAGGAACCCGGCGGATCGCCCGCATCATCCGCGATGACATCGAGCGGGCCCGCAGCCACGGCCAGTCGGTCCACGCCAACCGCCTGACGATGGTTCTGGACGGCTTCGTCGCCCACCACACCGCGCTGTGAGGCCTTTCGGGAGACGCACAGAACAGAACCATAAGGAACGAGCAGAAGAATGGGATGGCCGGAGGAACAACCGTTCCGCCGGGCAGTTAAGGGGAGGAAACGCGGGGAGCGCGCATCACGCGCTCCCCGTTGCTGCAAGAGGACGAACGCCCGTGCCGCTCAAGAAAATCCGTCTGGAACTGGCCCGCACCTCCGATCACCCGGAGGGCAGCACCGAACATGGTTACGAGTTCATCGCCCCTTTGACCGCCGACGGGCATCTGGACGTCGAGGAATGGCGGACCCACAAGACCGGATGCACCGTTCACCGGTTCTGGCGTGGCGAAGACGACCAGAACGGCCGCCTCGTCCATAGGGGCAAGGCGTGGCTGTTCGACTACGACGAAGACGACACGGACGACGACGAGCCGATCTTCCGCTTCGACCGCCACACGCTGGTGGAGGGCGAATACATTTCCATCACCGAGCACGACGGGGTCCAGCGCCCCTTCCGCGTCGTGTCGGTCCGGTAGCGCACCCGACCCTGCGACAATCCGCCCGCCCCATCCCGTTCGAGTGCGGATAGACTCGCCGCACAACCTTAGCGGCGTGGAGCGAACAACGGGTGACGGCGGATGCGATCCTTCCGGTGTCGGACGAGGCGCTGCTGGTCATCCGGTGGCGCGACGCTCCCGGCCATCCGGTCGACGCTTTGTCGCCCACCATCGCGACCTTTGTGGGGTCTGAGTTTGCGGGCCGCGATTCCGGCCTGTCGATTCGTGATCTCCTCCACCCGCTGGACCGGGATCGCTTTATCGGCGAAATCGCCGGGGCCCGGGACTGCGGCTGTGACCGTGTGCGGCACGCTGACCACCGTGTGGTGGGACCGGGTGGGCGGACCGTGTGGTGGCAGACTGTCACCATCCTTCACCGGCAGCCGGATGGCACGACGCGTTGCGTCAGCCATGCCTTCGAGGTGACGGCTCCGCCGGGTTGCGGAGCGCCGCACTCGCGCGGGGAATCGCTGCCCTGCGCGGAGAAAGCGCTCCTGCGGGCGACACTCGACTCCACACCAGACCTGATTTTTTTCAAGGACCTGGACAGCGTCTATCTCGGCTGCAACCGCGCCTTCGCCGACTTCATCGGCCGGACGGAGGAGAGCATCGTCGGCTGCACCGACTTCGATCTCGTTCCCCATTCCCTGGCCATCACCTTCCGCGAGGACGACCGGGAGGTGCTGCGCACCCGGCGGCCAAGCCGCATCGAGGAGAAGGTGCGGCTTCCGGACGGGCGCCCGGTGCTGCTGGAAACCATAAAAACGCCGCTGTACGGACCGACCGGCCGTTTGCTGGGGCTTGCCGCGGTGTCCCGTGACGTGACCGAGCAGAAGGCGGCGGAGAAGACGCTGCGCACCCTGTCGCTCGCCGTGGCGCAGAGCCCGGTGGCCGTCGTGATCACCGACGCGATGGGCAAGGTCGCCTATGTCAACCCGCGCTTCACAGCAATGACCGGGCACGATCCCGCCGCCGTCCACGACCTGGAATCCTTTGCCTTGAGCTTCACGGAGCCGGGTTCCGACCAGTTTCGCGACATGTGGCGCGTGCTGTCCGGAGGGGAAACCTGGCAGGGCGAACTGCCGGCCCGACGGGCCGATGGCACCTTTTTCTGGGCGTCGGTCACCTTCGCGCCGGTCAAGGACGCGGACGGGCGGATCACCAACGTCATCGGCTCCGTCGACGACGTCACCGAGCGCCGGCAGGCGGAGGAACACATCCGCCGCGCGCAGAAGATGCAGGCGGTCGGCGTTCTGGCCGGCGGCATCGCGCATGATTTCAACAACATCCTGACAGCCATCCTCGGCTACAGCCATCTGGCGCTCGACAGTCTGCCCGCTGGATCGGAAGCGCACGACGACGTCGCCCAGGTGACCAAGGCGGCCGAACGGGCCAAAGGGCTGGTGCAGCAGCTTCTGACCTTCTCACGCAAGGAAAAGGCCGGGCGGGAGGTGGTGGATCTGCGTGCCGTTGTGGAAGAGGCGTTGCAGCTCGTCCACCCGACCATTCCGCTGGACGTGGCGCTGCGCTTCGTCTGCGGCGAGGGCGAAATGCCCGTCCTGGCCGCCCCCACGCAAATGCATCAGGTGCTCGTCAACCTGTGCAAGAACGCGGCGGACGCCATCGGCGGCGACGATCTGCGGGGCGGAGGGGAGACGGTGGGCGCGATCACCGTGGCCCTGGCTCCGGTCACCCTGACCGCGCCGAAGGAGTTGGCCCGCGCGCGGCTGAATCCCGGCCGCTATGTCTGCCTGACGGTGACCGACACCGGCTGCGGCATGGACGCCATGCTGATCGATCGCATCTTCGAGCCATTCTTCACGACCAAGCCGGTGGACAAGGGAACCGGGTTGGGATTGGCCGCCGTGCACGGCATCGTCGCCGACCATGGCGGCGTGATCGACGTGGTCAGCGCTCCGGGGCAGGGGACGGCCTTCTCCATCCATCTGCCGCGCCACGATCCCGACGGCGCCCACCGCACGAAGGAGCACGGGCGGGGGCGCGTCCTGCTGGTCGCCGACGAACGCACGATGCTGGACATGGCCGGGCGGCTGCTGCGGTTGCAGGGTTTTCGGGTCGTTGCCACGACCAACAGCCGGCGCGGGCTTGCCCTGTTCACCATCGCGCCGGAGCGCTTCGACCTCGTCGTGCTGGAGCAGAGCCCGGCGGGGCAGACCTGGCGCCTGCTGACGCTCGCGCGGGCTTTCGCGGCGGCGTCGCCCGGCATTCCGATCCTGGTGTGCGCCACCCCGGAAAGCGATCTGGAAGGGGCCGCCATCGAGGCGGCGGGCGTCACGCGCATCCTGCACACGCCGATCATGCCCGACCAATTTGTGACGCTGGCGGGGCAACTGGTTGACGAATGGCTGTCGCAGAAGCCCGCCCCGGACGCCACGGCCCATGACCAACACATTCAACACTAAGAACGGGGAAGGAGCGCCGACATGGCGAATGTGCTGATCATCGATGACGACGACATGGTCCGCACCATGCTGCTGCGCACGCTGACGCGCGGCGGCCATACGGCCACCGGAGCGCGGGACGGCGTGGAGGGCGTGGCGGCCTTCCGCGACAACCCAGCCGACCTCGTCATCACGGACATGTTCATGCCCAACCAGGAGGGGCTCGCGACGATCATGGAACTGCGCCGCAGCTTTCCCACGATCAAGATCATCGCGATCTCTGGCGGCGGGGCGCGCGCTTCGCTGGACGTGCTTCCGGTGGCCGAGGCGCTGGGCGCGCAGAAGACGCTGCGCAAACCCTTTACCCCCGCCGAGGTGATGGACGCCGTGCGCGAGGTGCTGGGCGAATGACGCCCAGCCCTCATCGTTCCTTGGGCTTTGTGGGGAGCCGTGTGCGAAGCTGCCGGAATTGCCGTGCTGTCAATCTCTTCAGGCGGCAATTCTCTCTTCGCGGGCGCGAAGGTTGCGGCGCACGGTTTCCAGGAGCTGGCGCAGGCACTCACGGCTGATGCCGTCGCGCTTCATCAGGGCAACGACGATGGGCTCGTCCAGGATTTCCGACAGTGTCGGATCCTTCTGATGGTCCATGTTTTCCTCCCTGGGCATAGGCCGGTCTGACGCCGACTTTGTGATTATACGCGAGGAATAGAATTGCGCAATGATACTGCATTGCGGAATTTTATGTCACTAGCGCGTATGGAGTGTGTCGATTCAGCCTACATGCCTGAACCTTCCACCCTGTGCCTATGCCTTCAGGAGGATTACACCCATCGCTTGCCCGGAAGGAGGGGATTACCCTTCTTCCTGGCGGGTCCGGGTGATGGACACGCCGGCTCCGGCGGCGTCGGGAAGAAGCGAGGGAAGTTCCACGTCCACGCGGACACGCCGGACCTTCGGATGGGCGAGGCACAGCCCCGCCGTGCGGTCGGCCAGATAGTCCGGGCCGGGCACCGTTTCCTCCGCGCACAGGCGGCGCAGATCCTCCACGATGTCCTCGTAGGACATGACGGCGGTGATATCGTCCGGGAAACCGCGGCCGGGGTGGCTGACCTTCAGTTCCAGATTGATGTGCGCCATGGGGCGGCCCGGACGGCCGGCGACCGACACCGTGGCGGTGAAATCCTTCAGCAGGATGGTGTAGGTCATTGCCGCGCCGGAAGCATCGGAGGCGCGTCGGGAAGCGGTGTCGTTGGCCAAAAGGAAGTCTCCAGGCGGACGGCGGCCTTGGCTTTGCCCGCAGGCCGGGCGGTCGCGTCGTCGCTACGCTGAAGGCACTATAGCGTATACGCCCGCGTTTTCCACCACGCGGGCGCCCCACGTTCGCGGTCGGCGGCCCTACACCGCTTCGGACAGGGTGGAGGGCAGGGGAACCACCGTATCCTTGCCAGGAACCGTGTCCAGCAGGTCGCCGACGGTCCGGCCGAGCGCGGGGTGGCGCAGGCCACGTGCGATGTCGGCCAGCGGGCACAGGACAAAGGCGCGCTCGGCGATCCGCGGGTGGGGGATCTCCAGCTCCGGCGCGTACATGACCAGCTCGCCATAGAGCAGGATGTCGATGTCGATGGGGCGCGGCCCGAACCGCAGGCCACCTTCACCACGGCCCAGCTCCGCCTCGATCCCCTTGACGAAGCGCAGCAATTCCCACGGACCGAGCGCGGTCTGGCCGCGCACCGCCATGTTGAGGAAGGCAGGCTGATCGGTCACGTACATGGGGGCGGTCTCGTAGACGAGCGAGACGCGGTCGACGCGCACCTGCGGCGCCAGATGCCGCTGGGCCGCTTCCAGGTTCGCGGCGCGGTCGCCGATGTTGCTGCCGAGGGCGAGATAAACCGTGGTCATCGGAAAACCGTCGCTAGTCGAAACCATGCCATTCTCTGTCATACCATGATCCCCATTCGTCGCAATCGGCAAAGCGACATATATTTCCGAATTGCCCTTCCCACATCGCCCTCTCCAAACCACCCTTCGTCGTTTGGCGCCGACCGCCCTAACTAGCCGCCTTTCACCGGGAACCGCAAGCCGTCGCCGGGGTTGTGCTTGACGGACAGTCGCGTCTCGGAGGATGGAAAACATGTCGGGTCGGCGTTTGGTTGCGGCTCTGGGTTTGGGATTGGCGGGTTTGCTCCTGGCGTCCTGCGCAACCGGACCAGACCCACAGGTCGCCCGACGCGCCCAGGTCGAAATGCTGGGAATGCCGAAGGATCGGCTGCTGGCCTGCGCCGGGGTTCCGGCCCGTCAGGCGACCGCGGGCGGCAAGGAGTTCTTCACCTACGTCGAATATCCGGCCGTGTCGGCCGCCCCCGGCACCAGCCTGGGCATCGGCGGCTTTGGCGGCAGTTCCAGCGGTGTGGGCGTCGGGCTGGGCTTCGGCCTGCCGCTGGGCTCCAGCAGCAGTGCCGGGTGCGAGGCGACCTTCGTGCTGGGCGGCGGCGTGGTGGAGCAGGTGTCTTACCCGGCCAGCGCCGACCTGTCGGCCTGCACGCCCATCGTCCAGAACTGCATCCCGCCGGCCCCGCGGTGAGCGCCATTCGCTGAATGGAGGACTGTCCCGGCCGGCGGCAATACCGTATCGTCCGGCTCAGGCTTGGCCATTGGCACGCTGATCGGCGGCCGGGACCGGGCTTCAACGACAGGCGTGGGTTTGGAGGGACGACGTCATGGACATGAGTGGCAGCCAACGCATCGCGGCGCCGCGCGAAACGGTGTGGAAGGCGCTGAACGATCCGGACATTCTGCGCCAGTGCATTCCCGGCTGCGAAGACGTGCAGAAGGTCTCCGACACCGAACTGACGGCCAAGGTGGTGGCGAAGGTCGGGCCGGTCAGCGCGAAATTCTCGGGCAAGGTGACCCTGTCCGACCTCGACCCGCCCAACGGCTACACCATCACGGGCGAGGGATCGGGCGGTGCCGCCGGATTCGGCAAGGGAGGCGCCAAGGTCACCCTGGAGCCGGACGGCGACGCCACCGTGCTGAACTACGCCGCGCACGCCCAGGTTGGCGGGAAGCTGGCGCAGATCGGCTCCCGCCTGGTGGACGCCACCGCGCGCAAGATGGCGGACGAGTTCTTCACCCGCTTCACCGCGGTGGTCGGCGGGCCGGAGCCCGTACCGGCGGATTCGGCTGCATCCGGCGCGGAGGTTTCCGGGGAGCCGCCACGGTCCGCAGGCGCTGCAGCAACGGCACCGTTGGCCGAATCGACCGCCGCAGCCGAACCGGTGGGGCCGAGGGTTATTCCGGCCGTCGAGGTTCCGCCGGAACTGCCGCTGCCCATTCCCGGCGCCCGCGGGCGGAGCGGCCTCTATGTTCCCTGGGCGGCGCTGATCGCCGTCGCCGTCCTGGTCGTCGTGTTGGCTTGGATGAAATAACCCGTATTTGGTGTTTATTGACAGGGCGCGACACCTTGGGGGGTTGGCCTTAACCCCAGAATGTGTATGCTGCCGCACGATCACAGCCGGCCCGGTGCGCCGGCCACCTTCGGAAGGGAAGCCAACCAATGATGAAGCATCTCCTGGGCGCCGCTGCTATCGCCGCCATCGCCATGGGTGCCGGCAGCGCGATGGCCGCCGACGCCGCCGCTGGCAAGGACGTTTTCAAGCAGTGCATGGCCTGCCACACCGTGGAGCAGGGCAAGAACAAGGTCGGCCCGTCGCTGTTCGGTGTCGTCGGCCGTCCGGCCGCCGCGGTCGAGGGCTTCAAGTATTCCAAGCCGATGCAGGAGAAGGCCGCCGGCGGCCTCGTCTGGAACGCGGACAACCTGAAGGCCTACATCACCGCTCCGAAGGAAGTCGTTCCGGGCGGCACGATGGCCTTCGCCGGTCTGAAGGACGCGGAAAAGGTCGACAACCTGATCGCTTACCTGAGCGAGCAGAAGTGAGCGAACGGAAGTAAGTCTTACGCGGCTCACCGCCGCGAAGCGCCGGGCCCGAGGGGAAACCCAACCGCCCCGGTTACTTTAAAAAAGAAGG
>JAEZPL010000681.1 GCA_023413605.1 Pseudomonadota bacterium | reverse complement strand
GTATGGAGGTGTTCTGTAAAAGCCACAAGAAAGTGCCACAAAGTAGCACCGAAGATGTCTGTGTCCGTTGGTGGTGTCCCATGTCGCGATACTTGTTACCTTGGCAAGAGGATGCTGCTCTCTCTGCTTTTGCAATGGCCACACCTCCACGACGAAAAAGTATGTCGGGCGGGTGTATCGGAATGGGGGAGGGGGTATGGCCCTCGCACCCCCCGTCTGCACGATTTGTCCGGTTTGGCGACATGGCGCCGATGCGGTGGACCGGACGATTGGAATTGGCGCCGCAGCAACCGATTGGCGGCGCGCTTCGAAGCGGCAGGTCGGATCGGGGACGGGCTTCGGCGGGCACCATCCTGGCACACTGGTGGCACAATGGCGGTGTGCCAAGGCTTGCATTCGCGGCCAAGGTGGTGTTAGGGTGCCCGCGTAAACGGTTGATCCGTTTGCGGTTTTTGTTGGGATGGGCGCATAGCTCAGCGGGAGAGCACACCCTTCACACGGGTGGGGTCGTAGGTTCAATCCCTACTGCGCCCACCATCCCAACCTACTCTCTTTACAGCGTGGTCGATGGTTTTGGAGGCGGGCCGGATAACGGCGTACCGTCTCCTGTCGGCTTTTTGCCTGACGCTTTCCTGACTGGATTTCTTTCAGACACAGAATCGGCACAACGTCGGCACAACGGTGTCCGGTTATCCGGCGCCGTGCTTGATGGTATTGGCCTATGCATTATATTAGGTAAAACTAATTTTGAAGGGTCGTCATTGGACCCTCCAGAACCGGAGCGTATGAGCGATGGATGGATTTACGCCTGTGCCGGCCGCCGCGGGCGGTGCGTTGATCGGACTGTCCGCGGCGCTGCTGTGGATCGGCCTCGGCCGAATCGCGGGGATCAGCGGCATTCTCGGCGGGCTTCTGCGTCCGCGTGGTGGGGACGTGGCGTGGCGCGTCGCGTTCCTGGGCGGGTTGATGGGCGCGCCGGCCCTGTACGGGCTTTTCGGAGGCGTGGTGCCGGCCGGGACCTTCCAGGCAGGGCCGGGAATCCTGGTTGCGGCGGGGCTTCTGGTCGGATTCGGGACGCGACTCGCCAACGGCTGCACGAGCGGCCATGGGGTGTGCGGGCTGGCGCGGTTGTCGCCGCGCTCCATGGCGGCGACCGGGCTGTTCATAGCCACGGCCGTGCTGACCGTCTTCCTTGTCCGCCATGTGATCGGAGGGTGATGGCCATGCCCATCCTGGTTGCTTTCGCATCGGGCCTGCTGTTCGGGCTGGGGCTGATTCTGTCGGCCATGATTGCGCCGTCCAAGGTGCTGGCTTTCCTGGACGTGTTCGGGAATTGGGACCCCAGCCTTGCCTTCGTCATGGCCGCCGCCATCCCGGTGGCCGCGCTTGGGTTCCGCATGGCGCGGAGACGTCCGGTGCCGGTCGCCACCCCATCCGGAGGGCCGGCAAAGGGGCTGGGGATCGACGGCCGGCTGGTGGCCGGGGCCATCCTGTTCGGGGTGGGATGGGGCTTGGCCGGCTATTGCCCCGGGCCGGCGCTGGCGGCGCTCGGAGCGGGACGGCCGGCGGCGTGGTTGTTCGTCGGCGCGATGCTGGTGGGAATGGCTCTGTTCGAGGTCGTGACCATGGTCCGCCGGCGTCGGCTGGAGGTAGGCGGAACGAGGGTGGAGACATGATTTCGAACAACCAATAGGCGCGCGGCATGATGGGGGCCAGACGTTCCGGCCTTCGGCCAACAGTCCACACATGTTTGTTGGATAAGGCCCCGTGCCTTTTTCGGGTCATCAACCCATCATTTGATTCAGATCAGCTACAGCGCCGATGCTTTTCGTCTATCGCTGCGGCCCTTGACCCGCCCATTCATCGGAAAGCAGTGATATGGAAGATACGCGCGTGACCCTTCTCGCCGTCGGCCTGCTGGTCGTGGCCCTCGTCGTGATTCTCGGGTCGGTGCTTCTGGCTCCGGCCACCACGGTTCTGCTGGCCACGGTCGGCGCCTGGCTGAACCTGACCTACCTCGTCGGCATCACGCTGAAGCGGTGATGAGCGCGGCGGGCAGGGCGAAAGCGGTTCACTTCCCCTGCCTGCAAGCTCAAGATGTTACAAAAATCCAGTCGCGGCGTTAATTCTGTGACTGGACAGAGCTGGCCCGGCGGTTTATCCCAGCGCCGTTTGTGACGCTGGTGGAGAACACGCCATGACGAGCTCGGCTGCCGTTTCGACCAAGACCCTGCCGGTCGTGCGCACGGTCGAAGACCTGCGCGCCCAGGTCGGGGCTTGGCACCGGAACGGCGAAACGGTGGCGCTGGTGCCGACCATGGGCGCCCTGCACGACGGCCATCTGGCGCTGGTCCGCCGCGCGCGGGAACTGGCCGACCATGTGGTCGCCAGCGTCTTCGTCAACCCGACGCAGTTCGCCCCCCACGAGGATTTCGACCGCTATCCGCGCGACGAGGCTGGGGATTCGGCGAAACTGGCCTCCGCCGGCTGCGACCTGCTGTATGCGCCCACGGTGCGCGGGATGTACCCGGACGGCTTCGCCACGGCCATCACGGTCGGCGGCCCGGCGGAAGGGCTGTGCGGCACCTTCCGGCCGCAGATGTTCGGCGGCGTGGCCCTGGTGGTGACCAAGCTGTTCCTGCAGGCCCAGCCCGATGTCGCCGTGTTCGGCGAGAAGGACTACCAGCAGCTGATGGTCATCCGACGCTTCGCGCGCGACCTGGACATCGCCGTGCGCGTCGAGGGGCTGCCCACGGTGCGGGAGGCCGACGGGCTGGCCATGTCGTCGCGCAACGCCTATCTGTCCGCCGACGAGCGCGCCCGCGCGCCGGAGCTGAATCGGGCTCTGATGGAGGCCGCCAAGGCCCTGTCGGCCGGCGGGGATTCCGGCGCGATCCTGGAGGCGGCGCGGGCGCGGATTCTGGCCGCGGGTTTCGGCAGCATCGATTACGTCGAACTGCGAGACGCGGATACGCTGGAGCCCGTCAGCCGCGTCGAGCGTCCGGCCCGCCTGCTGGCCGCGGCCTGGATGGGCAAGGCGCGGCTAATCGACAACGTGCCGGTTCTGCCCGCGTAAAACAGGGGTGGCCGGGGGCAGGGGATCGCGGGGCGTTCCTACGCCCCATCCCGGAGGAACAGGTTGGCCAGCGCGTCGTGCAGCAGGGCGGGCGACACCGGCTTGTGCAGGACCGTGCAGCCGAGGGCCTTCGCCTCCGCCACCGGACCCGCGCCGGTCTCGCCGGTCAGCAGGATGCTGCGGGGCGGGATGTCGTAGAGGTCCCGCATGGCGCTGAGGACGGACAGGCCGGTGATACCGTTGCGCAGCCGGTAATCGGCGATCACGGCGTCCGGAACGCGCGGGGCCGTGCGCAGCGCCGCGTCGGCCTCTTCCCAGGAGGCGGCGTCGAGCGTGTCGTAACCCCAGTCCCGGACCATCGCCACAAGCCCGGAGCGGACCAGAGCGTCGTCCTCCACCAGCAGGACCAGCCGGCCGTCGCCAGTCGGGCCGCGATCGCGGCATTGGCGGGACAGGTGGGCGGCATCACGTTCCGGCTCCGCTCCTGTGGAGAGCGGCCCCTCGACGAGCGGCCCCTTGACGAGCGGCCCCTTGACGATCGGTAGGGACACGATGAAGTCCGACCCCACGCCGAAGCGGGACCGCACCTCCACCGGGTGGCCGATCAGCCGCGACAGGCGCCGCACGATGGCAAGGCCCAACCCCAGCCCCTGGTTGCGGTCGCGCTCCGGGTTGCCGAGCTGGGTGAATTCCTGGAACACCTCGTCCAGCTTGTCCTCGGGGATGCCGATGCCGCTGTCGCGCACGGTGATGTTCAGCCGTCCGCCATCCTCCTCGCACAGCAGTTCCACGCCACCTTCCTGCGTGTAGGTCAGCGCGTTCTCGATCAGGTTGCGCAGGATGCGGCACAGCAGGTCCGGATCGCTGCGCACCACGACGCCCCCGCCGGTGGCGCACGACCAGCCCAGCCCCCGGGCCGCCGCGCGCGAGGCGTAGGCGTCGTTCAACTCCTCCAGCAGGGTGGCGATCCGGACATCGGACAGGCGCGGCAGAACCGCACCGGCGTCCAGCTTGGAGATGTCGAGCAGCCGGTCGAGGAGGGAGCGCAGCCCCTCCAGGCTCCTTTCCAGGTTGGCGATCATGCTCAGGCCGCGCTCGTCCTTGACGGACGGGGCAAGCGCCGCCGCGAACAGCAGCGCCGATTGCAGGGGCTGGCGCAGGTCATGGCTGGCGGCGGCCAGGAACTTCGACTTGGCGAGATTGGCGCGCTCCGCCTCCTTGCGGGCCCGCACCTCGGCCTGCACGGCATGGGCGGACCACGCGGCGGCCTTGTGGTGGGTACGGTCGGTGGAAATGGCGGAAAAGCCGATCAGTGTGCCGCCCTCGTCGCGCAGCGCCGCGATGTCCATCCAGAGGAGGACGCGCGACCCGTCCTTGCGGACGCAGGTCCAATGCCGTTCGCTGCGATGGCCGCGGCGTGGGTGGGCGGCGAAGACCTCGAAGCCGGGGTCGACAGGGACGCCAAGCTCGCGCGACAGCCGTTCCGCCTCCTCGGCGATCTCGGCCGGATCGTGGAACAGCAGGAACGTGGCGTGGCCGGCCAGTTCGTCCCGGCGGTAGCCCAGCTGCCGTTCGGCCGCCGGGTTCATGTCCATGATGGTGCCGTGCGCGTCGGTGACGATGATCGGGTGGCTGGAGCCGGCGAAGACGGCGTCCCGAAAGGCGGTGTTTCCGGAAACGGCAGATCGGACGGCCGGGCGCCGCCGGTCGTCGGCCGCGAGGCCGGCATCACCGCGTTCCATATGTTCCATCCCCAGCGCACGCTGTGCGTGCTTGTCGTTGCCCGCCGACGGCTGCGTGCGGCGGTGTGAACCGCGGGGTATGCTGCCCAAAGCATTGCGGGGGTGTCCAGGGCAAAGTTCCAGCTTGCCGGGATCAATTGCCGCACCGGGAGAATGGCCCCGGGGAATGGGTGCGCGCGAAGGATCGCAGCCGGCCGCGGGCGCCCTATACTTCTTTCCGAACACGCGCAACGCGGACGACAATCGAGGGAAGGAACCCACATGCCGTACGATTCCGTGGACGCCGCCGCCCGGCTTGGGCTGAAGGACGCCGAGCTTCTGCGCTTCCAGTGCTTCATCGACGGGCGCTGGGTCGATGCCGACAGCGGCAAGACGGTGGAGGTCACCAACCCCGCCGACGGCTCCGTCCTGGGGGCGGTGCCGATGATGGGCGCCGACGAGACCCGCCGAGCCATCGAGGCCGCAGACCGCGCCTGGCCGGCGTGGCGCGCGAAGACCGCCAAGGAGCGCGCGAAGCTGATGCGCGCCTGGTACGAACTGATGATGGCCGCGCAGGAGGATCTGGCCCGCATCATGACGGCGGAGCAGGGCAAGCCGCTGGCCGAGGCGCGCGGCGAGGTCGCCTACGCCGCCTCCTTCATCGAGTGGTTCGCGGAGGAGGGCAAGCGCGTCTACGGCGACACCATCCCCCAGCATCTGGAAGGCCGCCGCATCGTCGTCGTCAAGGAACCCATCGGCGTCACCGCCGCCATCACGCCCTGGAACTTCCCGGCCGCCATGATCACGCGTAAGGCCGGGCCGGCGCTGGCCGCCGGCTGCCCGATGGTCATCAAGCCGGCGACCGCCACGCCGCTGACCGCGCTGGCCATGGCCGTGCTGGCGGAGCGGGCGGGCATCCCGGCCGGCGTCATCAGCGTCGTCACCGGTTCCGCCCGCGCCATCGGCGGGGAGATGACCGGCAACCCCATCGTGCGCAAGCTGTCCTTCACCGGATCCACCGAAATCGGCAAGGAGCTGATGGCGCAGTGCGCCGGCACGGTGAAGAAGGTGTCGCTGGAACTGGGCGGCAACGCCCCCTTCATCGTGTTCGACGACGCCGACCTGGACGAGGCCGTGAAGGGCGCCATCGCGTCCAAATACCGCAACACCGGCCAGACCTGCGTCTGCGCCAACCGCCTGCTGGTGCAGGCCGGCGTCTACGACGCCTTCGCCGCCAAGCTGGCCGAGGCGGTCAAGGCGCTGAAGGTCGGTCCCGGCCTGACCACGGACGGCGCGCAGCAGGGACCGCTGATCGACATGGCCGCCGTGGAGAAGGTGGAGGACCACATCCGCGACGCCCTGGACAAGGGAGCGCGCGTGGTCATGGGCGGAAAGCGCCATCAACTGGGCGGCAGCTTCTTCGAGCCGACGATCCTCGCCGATGTCACCCCGCAGATGAAGGTGGCGCGGGAGGAGACCTTCGGCCCGGTCGCGCCGCTGTTCCGCTTCGAGTCCGAGGACGAGGCGGTGCGCATGGCGAACGCCACGGAATTCGGGCTGGCCGCCTACTTCTACAGCCGGGACATCGGGCGCGTCTGGCGGGTGGCGGAAGCGCTGGAATACGGCATCGTCGGCATCAACGAGGGCATTATCTCCACCGAGGTGGCTCCCTTCGGCGGCATGAAGGAGAGCGGCATTGGCCGCGAGGGCTCCAAGTACGGCATGGAAGAGTTCATGGAGATCAAATACTTGTGTATGGGTGGAATCGGTCGCTGAAAACGTGTGAAAGCGTTGGTCTGGTCTCGTGACATGATTTGACCGGGCCGGCGATTTTCCTTACACTGGCGCGTCCTTTTGTTTCTGTATCCCCCTAGGGGGTGGAAAGGTGGCGTGGTGCGCTTCGTACGTCGGCGTTCCGATGGGGAGACGGTCTCCCTGGCGCCTCTGATCGTCGCGTCGGTCCTGGTCATCCTGGCGGCGCTGGGGATCTGGGGGGCCGTCAAGGCGAACGGCGGCGGACGCAGTTCCAGCAGCGACAGCGCGCACCCGCCCAAGAACTACGCGGCGCTGCCGCCCATGACCTTCACGCTGGGCGGCGGCGATGCGCGCCTCGTCGATGTCCGCGTGTTGCTGGAGATCGACCCGGGCGTCGATCCGAAGCAGGCGGTGTCCTATGTGCCGCGCATTTCCGACCAGATGGCCGACCGCCTGCGCCAGATCGAGCCCGAACAGCTTGCCGGCGCCGAAGGCGCCAAGCTGATGAAAAACACGCTGTCATCGGTGGTCAGCCGTGAAGCCGGCCCCATGCGCGTCAAGGACGTGCTGCTGGACCGGATGGTCGTGCGGTGATTCCGGTTCTCTGATACCGAAGGCGTTTGATGAGTTCCATCAAACGCCTTCGGTACAAATCCGACAGCACATGGCGCAGCCATGTGCGAAAGGGTGATGCGGCCGGCCGATCATGGAACTCTTCATGTGCCGGCCGTATGAGCGGCCGTTCACCTTTCCATCGCCAGAAGGCCTGAACATGCGATCCGCGTCGGTTTCGCATGCCGTAGTATTGTATCGGCGGCCGGGGCTATCGCTTTGGGAGATTGGAAAAAAGGTCATATCCATATTCCGCAATTTTACGTTCTGTGACAAAGTAAATTCGTAACAATCGATTGCATACTCAAGTATGCATTCGATGAATGGACATCTGGAGGGTGCCATGACTGGTGCGCTCGGAAGGATTTGCGCTTGTCTGTCCGCGTTATGCTTGGTCGGCTGCGGAACAATTTTCGATTATAGTGTGCCGAAGGTGGATGTGGCGAAAGATCTGTCCACACTTGAGTGGGTGCAGGCAGCCACGAAAGAATACCGGGACAAGTACCAGGAACGAGCGAACAGTGCGGCGACCAGCGCGCAAGTGTTCGAGGTGCCGATCATAGGTTCCGCGATTGCGACAGCCTCCATTCTGGCGTTCGAGGGCAGTTCGAAAGCGGCGCTGGGTGTGGGATTGGGCGGTGGCGGACTCGCCGCCTATGAGACCTACTACGCACCGCGGGACCGTGTCGCTATTTACGCCAGTGGCGCCGACGCCATGTCCTGTGTGGAGCGTTTGGCCAAGCGTACCCCATCGTCGGAAACCTTATCGTCGGCAACCGGTGCGGGCTTCACCAGCTTCGGCATTCTGACGAGCATTCAGCGGAGCGACGAGTTGTCGGCTCCGACGAAATTGACCTTGGGGCAAGTTTTGACCACCGTGCGTCAAGCCCCGGACGATTTGGCTTCCGCAATCGATCAAATCAATTCCCGTATTCAGAATCGCGCTTTGAATGCTTCGGCTCGTCCGGATTTTCAGAAAATTTCTGATGATCTGCGCAAGGCGGCTCAGTCGGCAGCTCAGCAAAAATTGCTGAACGATACCGCTGCGGTCGAGCTGACGAAAGCAGCGGGGAACGCATCATTCGTGGAAAAGTTCGTTCCATCGGGGGCATCGTCAAGCGGTTTGGTGACAGTTATCCTGAATGAATTCGATGATCTTGCGCGCTTCTCTGAGGAGTTTGAAGGACAGAGGCAGGCCTGCATCGGGAAAGCCAGCTGATCGGGCGCGCTTCACGTACGGATTCATGCAGTACGCGGCCCATGTGCCGGATGGGGATTTTGTGCGCGGGCTCCGCAGTTGGCCATCGACTATGCCAAGTCGGCCATGAGCCAGTACGCCCGCAAAGACTATCTCGATGAAAAGAGCGCCGAACTGGGGAGGTTTTTGCGCGATCAGATCAAGGCCGGCATCTTCAATCGAAACGTCTACGACGCCAAAAGCGGAGATTTCATCCCGGCTCCGACCGCATGAGCAAGGCGGTTCCTTGCGCTGAGCGGGGGTGACTCGGGAAGGAAACCGCCGCGCCTTCTTCTCGCCCGGGAAAGACGGGCAGGAGAGAAGGGGCGGCGGATATTTTGCGGACTTACTCAGCCGCCGCGGCGCGGCGTTCGGCGTCGCGGGTCAGGCGGGCGCGCTTCAACTCCTCGGCCAGCAGGAAGGCCAGTTCCAGCGACTGGCTGGCGTTCAGGCGCGGGTCGCAGGCGGTGTGATAGCGCAGCGCCAGCTTGTGGTCGGTAATCGCCTGGGCGCCGCCCGTGCACTCGGTCACATCCTGGCCGGTCAGTTCGAAATGGACGCCGCCGGCGTGCGTGCCCTCGGCCTGATGCACCGCGAAGAAGTTCTTCGCCTCGGCCAGGACCTTGTCGAAGGGACGGGTCTTGTAGCCGCTGGACGACTTGACGGTGTTGCCGTGCATCGGGTCGCAGGACCAGACCACCACGCGGCCCTCGCGCTGCACCTTGCGGAGCAGGGGCGGGAATTTTTCCGCCACCTTGTCGGCGCCCATGCGCACGATCAGGGTCAGGCGGCCGGCCTCGTTCGTCGGGTTCAGCAGGTCGATCAGGCGGATCAGCTCGTCCGGATCGGTGGTCGGGCCGCACTTCAGGCCGATGGGGTTCTTCACCCCGCGCAGGAACTCCACATGGGCGCCGTCCAGCTGGCGGG
>JAEZPL010000659.1 GCA_023413605.1 Pseudomonadota bacterium | reverse complement strand
ACCCCCGCCCCCGCCGGTGGGGGGCGCGGGGATTCACGGTGACGGTCGATGTCAGCGCTGATGCGTCCTCAAGGGGTTGCCTTCGGGGGCAGTTGCACGGCGATTTCCTTGCCGCCTTCGGAAAAGGTGCGCAGCGGCTCCACCAGCAGGCCGTTGCGGTAGACGCCGCGCTGCATCAGCTTGCCGGAGGGGAAATAGCGGCACAGTTCCCCGTTCAGCAGGCCGCCGCGGAAATCGGACCGTTCGCTGACCGCCCCGTCCTCGAAGAAGCCCAGCGCGGGGCCGTGCAGGACGTCGTTGGCGTAGGTCTCCCGCCGGACCGGGCGACCCTGGGGGCTGTAGAAGGTCGCCTCGCCCTCGCGTTTGCCGGCGCGGTACTGGAAGACGGCGGCGACGGTGCCGTTGTCGTTGTAGAAGGCGGAGGGGCCGTCCAGCACGCCCCCGCGGTAGGTCATGCGCCCGACCGGGCGGGCGTTCGCGTAGAAGGTCGCCAGCCCGTGCTGCACGCCGTCCACGTATTCCGCGACCTGCACCAGCGCGCCGGTGGCATCGTAGTGGCGCACCTCCCCATGCATCCGGTCGGCGCGCATCCGCGCGCGCAGGATCGGTTGCCCGGTCTCGCCGTAGCCGGTGAACAGGCCGTGGAAGAGGCCCCCGCGCAACTCGCCGGAACGGACGACGCGGCCCGCCTCGTCGCGGTCCTCGACGGGCGCGACGTCCGAGGCCGGGGCTGGGGCCGGAGCAGGAGATGGAGCGTCCGTACCGGCCACGTCAGTTCACCTTCACCAAGCCGCCCTTGAGCGTCAGCATGGCGTTGCCGCTGACCTCGCTGGTGGTCTGGCCCTTGACGGAGGCGGTCAGGCCCTCGGCCGCCAGCCCCATGCCGGCCTTCAGGTTCAAACCCATGCCGGCCTTGATGTCCATGCCCATGCCGGACTTGATCGTGGCGGCCATGCCGGATTTGACGTCCAGCGCGCCGCCCGCGTCGATCTCCATCGCGGCGGCCGACTTGATGCCCACGGTGCTGCTGGTCGAGGTCAGCTTGATCGACTTGCCCTTGATGACGATGTCGCCGGTCACGTCGATGGTCAGGTTGCCCTTGATGGTCAGGGTGTAGTTGCCGTCGGTGGTGTGGTCGAAGTCGGCGTTGTTGGTGTGGGTCTCGTTGCCCTTCACCGTCACGGCGCGCGTGCCCTTGGACACGGCGTGCGTCTCGTTGCCTTCCGTCACCGTGATGCTGCGGTCGTTCTTCACCGTGAGCTTGCGGTCGTGCTTCACGTCGATGGTGCTGTCGTTCTCGATCGTCTCCACCTCGTCGTGCTTCACGAGGCGGGTCAGGTCGTTCAGCACCTTGATGTTGAAGTCCTTCTGGGCGTGGATGAAGATCTCTTCCTTATCGGCCTTGTCCTCGAACCGGATCTCGTTGAACTTCCCGGCACCGTCCTTCGATGTCTGGGTCTTGATCGTGCTCTTGGTCGAATCGGCGGGCAGGGAGTAGGGAACGGTCTGCTCCGCGTTGTAGACGGAGCCGGTGACCAGCGGCCGGTCGGGGTCGCCGTCGAGGAAGGTCACCACCACCTCCTGCCCGACACGGGGGAAGAACATGATGCCGTAGTTCTTGCCGGCCCAGTTCTGCGCCACGCGGACCCAGCAGGAACTTTTCTCGTTCTTCCGGCCCACCCGGTCCCAGTGGAACTGCACCTTGATGCGCCCGTACTGGTCCAGCCAGATTTCCTCCCCCTCCTTGCCGACGACCAAGGCCGTCTGGGTGGAATGGATGCGCGGCTTGGTCGCGGTGTCCAGCGGGCGGAAGGGCACGTCGGGCGGGAAGGCGGTGAAATGGGCGTCGAAATGCCCGCTCGACCCGTCGATGCGCACGGAATGCAGGACGTATTCGGCGTTCAGGTCCGCCTTGCGGTGGCCGAATACGGAGACCCGCGTGCCCGCCTGGAGCGAGCGGCAGACGCCGCTGCCGCGCACCCGCTTGCCTGGAAAGGCCAGCGCCTGCTGGCGCAGCTTGGCAATCGCCTCGCCATCGGCGGAGGTCGTGTGGCGCCCCATGTAGTCGTTGATGGCACCGGTTCCCGACGCGCCTTCCGCCGTGGCGTAGAGGTCGGTCGAGGGCGTCTCGAAATTGTAGCCGTCGATGCCGTAGCTTTTGGGCGTGACGCGCCGTTCCACGCTCAGGCTGGTCAGGACGGTGTCGTCGTCCTCGTGCGTGTCGCCGGCCCGGTATTCGAAAGCGTCGATCAGCGTGCTCTTGGGGAAGGCGCTGGCGCTGTCGCCCAGCACCAGCGTGTGCTCTCCGTCCTTGTGCGCGAAGTAATAGAAGATGCCTTCCTCTTCCAGCAGGCGGGCGACGAAGTTGTAGTCCGTCTCCCGGTACTGCACGCAGTATTCGCGCGGGTTGTAGGTGCCGGTCAGCGACTTCTTGATGGCGGTGAAGCCGGCGGCCCTGCAGACCTCCTCCACGATGTCCGGGACCGACTTGTCCTGGAAGATTCGGCAGTCGCCGGAATGGGTCAGCATCCACAGCCAGGGGTGCAACTCCGCCTCGTAATGGGCGACGAGGCTGCGGTCGTCGATGTGCGTCAGCTCGATCCGGCCGACGATGGCGTTGATGTGCCGCTTGGTTTCCCGGTCGCCCAGCGTGATGGTGACGGTCACCGGCTTGCCCACGATGCGGTCGAAGGCGATGTCGTCGTCGGACGAGATCATGGTGACGCGGTAGGTGAACAGCGACGACAGCCGCTCCTCCCCCACGATGCTGCGCAGGGCCAGCGCGTCCGGCCCCAGCGGGGTCGAAATCGACAGATACTGCTTGGTCTGGGAAAAGCGGGTGGTCATCGGCTGTTACCCGGCCTGCTCGTCCACGCTCACCGTGAATCGCCCGGTCGTGTCGTGGTCCACGGTGATGCGGCCGACCGGACGGCCGGCGGCGACCTGATCCAGGATGCGGATCGCGACCTCCGGCACCACGAATTCCGACAGCAGCGTGTCGATCATGCGCGCCCCGGCGTCGGAGTTCAGCGCCCGCTGCACCAGAGCCTCCACCGCCGCGTCGCTCACCGCCAGCGTGGCGCCGCGGTTGCCGGCGGCGCGACGTTGCAGCTTGCCCAGCTTCATCGTCACGATGCTGCGGATCTGCGCTTCGCTGAGCGGGTAGTAGGGCACGACGGTCAGCCGGCCGAGGAAGGCCGGGCGGAAGCGGCGGCGCAGCACGTCGGAAATGGCGGACAGCCCTTCCTCGCAGGCTTCGCGGATGAGGCCGGTGTCCAGCGTCTCGCGGCCCAGCTCGAACAGCTCCGTGTCGCCCAGGTTGCTGGTCAGCAGGATCAGCGTGTTGCGGAAATCCACCTCCACGCCTTCGCCGTCCTCCAGCACGCCCTTGTCGAAGACCTGATAGAACATGTCCAGCACGTCGGGGTGGGCCTTTTCCACCTCGTCCATCAGGATCACGGAGTGCGGGCGGCGGCGCACCGCCTCGGTCAACACGCCGCCACTGCCGTAGCCGACATAACCCGGAGGCGCGCCGCGCAGCGTCGCCACGGCGTGCGCCTCCTGGTACTCGGACATGTTGATGGTGATCAGGCTGTCCTCCCCGCCGTTCAGCAGTTCGGCCAGGGCAAGCGCGGTTTCGGTCTTGCCGACGCCGCTCGGGCCGCTCAGCAGGAAGACGCCGATGGGGCGGTTGGGCTCGCCCAGGCCGGCGCGGTAGCCGCGGACGGAGCGCGCGATGGCCTGCAAGGCCTGCGGCTGCCCGACGACGCGGGCGGCCATGCGCTCCTCCAGGTTCGCCACCACCTCCAGATCGTCCTTGGACATGGAGCCGACGGGGATGCCGGTCCAGTTCGACACCACGGCGGCGACCACGGCGCCGTCCACGCGGTGCGGCACCAGGGCGCTGTCGCCCTGGACGGCCTTCAGCTTCTCCGTGGCGGCCGCCGCCTCGAACGCATGGCCGGCCTTCAGCGCGGATTCCACCGCCTCCACGAGGTCGCGCTCGCGCTTCCAGCGCTCGTCGAGCGCGGTTTTCTCGACGGCGATGGCGCCGCGGCGTTCGGTGATCTGCGACAGGCGCGCGGCGTGGTCGCCGCCGGTTTCCGCCTCCAGCCGTTCGGCCTCGCGGGCCAGGATCGTGTCTTCGCGCTCCAGCGCCTCGATGGCCTCAGGTTTGGAACCGCGGGCGATGGCAACGCGGGCGCAGGCGGTGTCCAGCACGCTGATGGCCTTGTCGGGCAACTGGCGCGCGGGGATGTAGCGGGCGGACAGCTTCACCGCCGCGGCGATGCCGTCGTCCAGCACGCGGACGCCGTGATGCTCCTCGAACCGGCGGACGAGGCCGCGCAGCATGGCCGCCGCCGCCGTCTCGTCCGGTTCCGGCACCGACACGGGCTGGAAGCGTCGGGCGAGCGCCGGGTCTTTCTCGAAGTACTTCTTGTACTCGGCCCAGGTGGTGGCGGCGATGGTGCGGAATTCGCCGCGCGCCAGCGCCGGCTTCAGCAGGTTGGCCGCGTCGCCCTGGCCGGCGGCACCGCCGGCACCGATCAGCGCGTGCGCCTCGTCGATGAAGACGACCATCGGCACGGGGGAGGCGGACACCTCCTTGATGATCGACTTCAGCCGGTTTTCGAACTCGCCTTTCACGCCGGCACCGGCCTGCAGAAGGCCGAGGTCCAGCGTGCGGATCACCATGCCCTGGAGCGGCGGCGGAACGTCGCCCTCCGCGATGCGCAGGGCCAGTCCTTCCACGATGGCCGTCTTGCCGACGCCGGGGTCGCCGACCAGGATCGGGTTGTTCTGGCGGCGGCGCATCATGACGTCGATGACCTGCCGGATCTCGCGGTCGCGGCCGATCACCGGGTCGATCTTCCCGGCCTTGGCCAGCGCGGTCAGGTCCGTGCTGTACTGGTCCAGCATGGCCCGCCCTTCGGCGGCAGTGGTGGAGGGCGCGGACGACGAAGCGGCGGCTTCCGGCGCGGTGGCCGCAGTCGGGCCGGACTCCTTCAGCGCGCGGACCAGTTCCGGCAGGTCGGAGGCGGTGCGCTCGCGCGGCAGGGCCAGCAGCGACGGGGCGGATTCCGCCACCACGGAGCGCACGGAATCGCAGGCGACGGCGCCCCAGAGGATCGCCGGCAGCAGGATCTGCGGGCTGTCGAGATGGGTGACGGAGATCAGCAGCGCCGTTTCCAGAAGCTCCGGCACGCGGGGGGAGAAGGCCGGGGTGCGGCTGTTGCCGCGGCGAACCTTGTCCAACGCCGTGTTCAGCTCCGTCTCCAGCCGGCCGGCGTCCACATCGTAATGGCGCAGGATGCCGGCAACCGTCGCGTCCTTCAGGCGCAGCAGGGCCAGCAGCACATGCTCCACCTCCACGTCGTAGTGGGTCTGCGAAACGCACAGCGCGGCGGAGCGTTCCAGCACCTTGCGGCCGTCGCGGTCGAGCTTTCCGATCAGGGACTTGATGTCGGCGGTCACGGGAAGGCTCCCTGCGAAGTGGTGGAAGGCGGTGCGGGGTCGATGGTCAGGCGGCCATCGCTCAGGCTCGGCCGGCCGGGCGACCGCAGCCAGGAGGTCCAGCCCAGCAGGCTGCCCTCGCGCGGCTTGGTGGACAGGCGTGTCGGCGGCACCTTGGGGGCGGCCAGGACCAGCACGATGCGGAAATCCATGCCGTCGCCCGCGTGGAAGCGGGCCAGCGCGCACAGCGTCTGGTGATGGCGCCCGTTGGGCAGGAATTCCCGGTAGCGCTCCAGGCTGTCGAGCGTCAGTTCGATCGCGAAGCAGCTCTGCTGGTCCCAGACGCGGCGGCCCAGCACGACGGTCCGGCCGAGGCTGTTGTTCTGCGCGCCGAGGCGGGTCTGGCTGTCCTCGCCCAGCGGCAGCCAGCGGCCGACGAAGCTTTGCACCCGCACCTGCACGCGGAACACGTTGCCCAGAATGGCTTCCAGCCCCGCCGAGGAGCGCCTCCGGTTGGCGAGGATGCCTGAAAAGGCCAGCAGCATGCGGTCCGGCGTGCCGGGCAGGCGGTTTTCCAGGCCGGGCGTGCCGATGCCGACCAGCGCGCGCAGCACGCGGGCCATCAGCGTGCGTTCCGGGTCGCGTTCCAGCAGCGGCAGGCTGCCCTGGCGCGTCCGGTAGAAGATCGACATCAGGCGGTGGTTGAAGATGTCGTAGAAGGCCTTGCCCGCCGTGTCCTTCCGGGCGGCGCGCTCCAGCAGCATTTCGGTCGCGACGTAGGGAAGGGGGCCGCTGAGCCCCGCCACGCCCAGCACCGGCGTGCGCACCACGCCGCGTCCGTCCGGACGGCGCATGGCCTCCACCACGTCGCTGGCCGGGAAGGCGAGGCTGGGGTCGTGCTCGATGCGCACGGCCTCGTGTTCCGGGTCGATGCCGGTGCCGAGCGGCGCCCATTCCGGGGCCGCGCGCGACAGGAGCGCGAAGGCTTGCAGAAAGTAGAACCCC
>JAEZPL010000649.1 GCA_023413605.1 Pseudomonadota bacterium | reverse complement strand
GCGCCGGCTTCGGCGCGCCGGCCCTGCTGACCAACGCCATCGTCGGGCGGACGCAGTTCGCCGGCACCGGCACCCCGTCGGGCAACGACGGCCCGGCCGCCGGCCCGGCCGCCCTGCTGGCCGCCGCTCTGCCCGCCGTGCTGGACAAGGAGACGGGCAGCGCCTTCCAGGCCAACCGCCCCACCAACGTTCCCGGCCGGTCGACTTTCGTCGCCTGCCAGACCTCCATCGAAAGCGGCTGGAAGGAATGCCAGCTCGCCGCCGACCCGCGCGCGCACGGCCTGGGCATCCTGGTCGAAACCGCGCGCCAGGACGATTGAACGGCACGACTGAACGGCCCGACCAAATCCAAGCTTCATTTCGGTTTCTTGAGATCATGAGCAAACACCCGAAAGTCTCCAAACGGGGCGCGATCCCGCCCTTCTTCGTCATGGAAGTCATGCGCGCCGCCGCCGAGCGCGAGGCCGCGGGGCTTGAGGTCCTGCACATGGAGGTCGGGCAGCCCTCGACCGGCGCGCCGAAGGGCGTGCTGGAGGCCGCCCACCGCATGCTGGACGCCGACGTGTTGGGCTACACCGGCGCGCTCGGCATCCCGGCGCTGCGCTCGGCCATCGCGCGCTGGTACCGCGACCGCTACAAGGTCGATGTGCCGGATCGTCGCGTGGTCGTAACGACCGGCTCCTCGGGCGCTTTCCAGCTGGGTTTCCTGGCCGCCTTCGATCCGGGCGACCGTGTGGCCATGGCCTCGCCCAGCTACCCGGCCTACCGCCACGCGCTGACCGCCATCGGTGTCGAGCCGGTGGAACTGCCGACCGGGCCGGAACACAGGTTCCAGCCGACCATTGCGCTGCTGGAACAACTCGACAAGCCGATCCAGGGCCTGATCGTCGCCAGCCCCGCCAACCCGACCGGCACGATGCTGAGCCGGGAGGAGCTGACGGAAATCGCCGCATGGTGCGACGCGAACGGCGTTCGCCTCGTGTCGGACGAGATCTACCACGGCTTGACCTACGGCCCGGAGGCTGTGACCGCCGCCGAGGTCAGCGAAAGCGCGCTGGTGGTGAACAGCTTCTCCAAATACTTCTCGATGACCGGCTGGCGGCTGGGCTGGATGATCGTGCCGGACGACCTGATCCGCTCGGTCGAATGCCTCGCGCAGAATCTGTTCATCTCCGCGCCCAGCCTGTCGCAGGCGGCCGCCGTCGCCGCCTTCGACTGCACGGAGGAGTTGGACGGCCACGTCGCCCGCTACGCCCGCAACCGCAAGATCCTGCTCGAGGAATTGCCCAAGGCCGGCTTCGACAGGCTGGCGCCGGCGGATGGGGCCTTCTACGTCTACGCCGACGTGTCGGCCATGACCAACGACAGCGAGGCCTTCTGCAAGCGCATCCTTGCGGAAACCGGCATCGCCTGCACACCGGGCATCGACTTCGACCCGGCCCGCGGCCACCATTTCGTGCGCTTCAGCTTCGCCGGATCGGAAGCGACGATCGCGGAAGCCGCCCGGCGCCTGATCGCCTGGAAGACGTAAGTTTCAAAAAAGAAAAGCCCCTCTCCCAGCACTGCCGGGAGAGGGGCTTTTCTTTGTGCAGATCAGTACGCGTATTCCCGGAACACCGGGTCCACGCTGCCTTCCCAGGGGCCGTTGAACTTCGCCAGAAGTTCGTCCGCGGGCGTCTCGCCGCTCTCGGCGATGTTCAGCAGCGTGTCGAGGAAGTGGGCCTCGTCGTCGCCCCAATTGTCGTTGCGGGCGCGCCGGGACAGGCCGCCGCGGGCAATCTCCAGCACCTCCAGTGCAACCTCACGCACCGTGCGGTCGCGGAAGGTCGTGCGCAGGGCGTGGCGCGGCACGTTGGCGCGCAGGTGGGCGCGCTCCTCCGTGGTCCAATCCTTCACGAGGTCCCAGGCGGCGTCGAGCGCCTGAGCGTCATACAGCAGGCCGACCCACAGCGCCGGCAGGGCGCACAGGCGACGCCACGGGCCGCCGTCGGCGCCGCGCATCTCCAGGTACTTCTTCAGACGCACCTCGGGGAAGGAGGTGGTCATGTGGTCGGCCCAGTCCGTGATCAGCGGGGTCTCGCCCGGCAGGGCCGGCAGCTTGCCCTGCATGAAATCGCGGAAGGACTGGCCGGAGGCGTCGATGTACGTTCCGTCGCGGTAGACGAAGTACATCGGCACGTCGAGCAGGTAGTCCACATACCGGTCGAACCCGAAACCGTCCTCGAACACGAAGGGCAGGTCGCCCGTGCGGTCGGGGTCGGTGTCGGTCCAGATGTGGCTGCGGAAGCTCTGGAAGCCGTTCGGCTTGCCCTCGGTGAAGGGCGAGTTGGCGAACAGCGCCGTCGCGATGGGCTGAAGCGCCAGGCTGACCCGGAACTTCTTCACCATGTCGGCTTCCGACGCGAAGTCCAGGTTCACCTGCACGGTGCAGGTCCGGGTCATCATGTCGAGGCCCAGGCTGCCGCGCTTGGGCATGTAGTCGCCCATGATCTTGTAGCGGCCCTAGGGCATCCACGGGATCTCGTCGCGGCGCCATTTCGGCTGGAAGCCCAGCCCCATCATGGCGATGCCCAGTTCGCCGCCCACTTCCTTCACCTGCCGCAGGTGGCGGTGCACCTCCGCGCAGGTCTGGTGCAGATTTTCCAGCGGCGCGCCGGACAGTTCGACCTGCCCGCCGGGTTCCAGGGTGATGTTCGCCATGCCCTGGGTCAGGGCGATGATGTTGCCGTTCTCTTCCACCGGGTCCCAGCCGAAGCGCTGAAGGCGCGTCAGCAGTTCGCCGATGCCGTCCGGTCCCTCGTAGGGCAGCGGACGGAGGTCGGAGACGCGATAGGCGAATTTCTCGTGCTCGGTCCCGATGCGCCAGTCCCCGGCCGGTTTGCAGCCGGATTCGAGGTAAGCCACCAGTTGGCGGCGGTCGGTGATCGGTTCACCACGCGTCTTCGGAGGTGCGGACATGAAAGCTCCCGCTTACGAAAAGTCAAACGGCCCCAAATCAGAAGGCCCCAAGTGCCTCGAACGGCCCCCCAATCACAGGGTTCGAGTCAGACAGCTGACGAATCAAACAGCTGACTCGGCCGGAGAACGGAACGGAGGCCGGGTATCGCCGCCATGGGCCGTCCAGTCCCCCGAAAGGGCCTGCCAGCAGGCGAGCGCCGCAACCACCGCCGTATCGGCCCGAAGGATGCGGGGCCCCAGGCCGACCGGAACAACAGAAGATAGTTTACAAATTTCGTCAAGTTCGGACTGTGCAAACCCGCCCTCCGGTCCGATCAGGAACGCCGCAGGCCCGGCCCCCTTCTCCCGCACGGCCTCGGCGATGGGGCGTACGTTCCCGGCTTCGGCGCACAGGTACAGCGTACGTTCGGCAGGCCATGCGGCCAGCGCCTTCTCCAATTGCATCGGCTCCGACAGGTCCGGCACGGTCAGCCGCTCCGACTGCTCGGCGGCCTCGATGGCGTTGGCGCGCAGGCGGTCGGTGTTGACGCGGTTGGGATCGGTGCGCCGGGTGAATACCGGCCACAGGCGCGACACGCCCAGCTCCGTGGCCTTTTCGGCCACGAAATCAATCCGCCCGCGCTTGATCGGCGCGAACAGCAGCCACAGGTCGGGGCCGTCCTGCTGCGCCCGCCGCCGGGTCGTGACGGCCAGCGAACACCAGCCCTTGCCGAAGCCGTCGATGGCGGCCAGCCATTCCCCGTCGCGGCCGTTGAAGACCGCGACCACGTCGCCCTTGTCGAGCCGCAGCACATGGCGCAGGAAGTGGGCCCGGTCGTGGTCGAGCCCCACCGCCTGCCCCGCGGTCAGGGGGCTGTCCACATAAAGGCGGGTCCGGGGCTGGCGGGACTGGGGCTGTTCTGACATGACGATTCGTCTCCGGTGTGCGGCCCCGATTATAGCGGGAAGCACCCCCGCACCGCGAGCGTTCGGCGGGAGGGCCAGCCTTGCGGCGGCGGGAATCGGCCGTTACCTTGCCAGCGCGGCCCAGAACGCCGAGCCCCATCATTCCGAGCCCCACTGTTTTGAGACCGCCATGACCAGTCCCGCATCCCCCGCCCCTGGCGATTTCACCGACATCCGGCGCGGCGACTGGATCGACCGTTTCGCCCCTGCAATGACGCGGCCCTATCTGCGTCTGGCGCGGCTGGACCGGCCGATCGGGACATGGCTGCTGCTGTTTCCCGGCTGGTGGAGCATCGCGATGGCCGGCAGCGGCCCCCTGCCGGATCTGTGGCTGATGGCGCTGTTCGGAATTGGCGCCGTGACCATGCGCGGGGCCGGCTGCACGGTCAACGACATCCTGGACCGCGACTTCGACGCGATGGTGGAGCGCACGCGATCGAGGCCGATTCCCTCCGGACAGGTTTCGGTGAAACAGGCGCTGGCCTTCCTCGTCTTCCAACTGCTGATCGGGTTGGCCGTTCTGGTGCAGTTCAACGCGCTCAGCATCGGGCTGGGCGTGCTGTCGCTGCTGCTGGTCTTCACCTACCCGCTGATGAAGCGCATCACGTGGTGGCCGCAGGCCTTCCTTGGGCTGACCTTCAACTGGGGCGCCCTGATGGGCTGGACCGCCGTGCGCGGCGACCTGGATTGGCCGGCGGTCGTGCTGTACGTGACCGGAGTCGCCTGGACGCTGGGCTACGACACCATCTACGCTCACCAGGACAAGGAGGACGACGCCCGCATCGGGGTGAAGTCCACCGCCCTCCGCTTGGGCGACCAGAGCAAAATCTGGATTTACGGCTTCTACACGCTGACTTTCGTGGGAATCGGTCTGGCCGGGCGTCTGGCCGGGCTGGGCGGCTTCTTCCTGCCGGTCCTGTCGCTGGCGGCGCTGCAACTGTCCTGGCAGGTGGCGACCTGGAACCCCGACGACCAGAACGACTGCCTGTCCAAGTTCAAGTCGAACCGCTGGTTCGGCTGGCTGGTCCTGGCGGCGATCCTGGCGGGGAAGGTGTGATCCGTCTCTCCCGCCCTCAGGCGGGGACTTCGGCGTTACTCGGCCGACAGTTCGGCGACGGCGTTGGAGCCGGGCTTCCGGCCGGGCATCGCGGTGCGCAGACCGTCCACGGACGCGATCTCGCCCTTGACCTGAGTCGGGCCAGCCGTCGGCTTGCGGGCCGGCAGCACCGCGACGACGGTCGGGGCGGTCTTGGCGGCGGCGCCGGCCTTGACCGGAGCCGGGCTGTAGGAGGCCGTCAGCACCTGCGGCTTGCGGCCCGGCATGACCACCGCGTGGCCTTTCAGCGAGGCTTCCATCAGGCGCGGTGCCTTGGCGGCCGGGGCGCTGCGGCCATGCGGAGCGACCGAGAATCCGGCGCCGATGCCCGAGTCGTTGGCTTCCATCACGCGGCCCTGCGCACGCTCGCCTTCCGGCAGGATGAAGCCGTAGGTGGTGTAGACGCGCAGCCCCATTTGATCCGACGGCTCGTGCCAGACGCGAACGGCCGACCAGTCGTTCTTCGGGGACACGTCCTGGACACGCATGTTGCGGCGAAGCCCCCGGCCGTCGAGCCAGGAATGGTCCACCTCGATGGTGCGGCGGTCGATGATCTGGCTGACGAGCGACACGTGGCCGCGGTTCAGGCGGCCGGACTTCTTGAACACCAGGACCGACCCCAGCGCCGGGCGCTTGTCGCGGTCGTACTGGCCGACGGCGCTGTTCCACCAGGTCCAGGCGTCGCCCTGGATGGTGAAATCGGAGATGGCGCGGACGGTGCGCACACAGTCTTCGGCAAAGGCCTGAGGTATGGCGATTGGGCTAAGCGCGATGATGGCCGCGAACGAAACGCAGATCGCAACTCCCCTCGACCGCATGTCAGCCCCTTCCCTTCGTTCCTCTCCTTACGATTGGGTAACACGAGGCGGGTGGTGAGTCTACTCCGTTTGATTTATGTAACCAAAAGCGGCTGTGGACAGATGATCCACGCCCCCGCCGCACTGCCGGGAATCCTTCCATGAACATCCTGTCGCCGAACGACTTCGTCCGGACCAACACCACCGTCACGACGACTCCGCTGCTGCCCGAAATTCAGCTGCATCTGGCGACCGAGATCACTCCTCTGTGGGAGGCGACGGAGGAGACCTTGCGGGAGTCGAACGTGCCCCCGCCCTACTGGGCCTTCGCCTGGCCCGGCGGGCAGGCCGTGGCGCGCCTCGTGCTCGACCGGCCGGAGCTGGTGGCCGGCAAGTCGGTGCTCGACTTCGCGGCCGGCACCGGGCTGGTGGGCATCGCCGCCGCGAAGGCGGGTGCCGCCCGCGTGCAGTCCTGCGACATCGACCGCTTCGCGCTCGCCGCCATCGGCGTCAACGCCGATCTGAACGGTGTGACGGTGAAGGCGGTCAGCGCCGATCTGGTCGGCCGCGACCTGCCGGGCATCGACGTCGTGCTGGCCGGCGACGTCTGCTACGAGAAGCCGATGGCCGACCGCGTCACCGCATGGCTGCGCGGAGTCGCCGCGACGGGCACTCTGGTCCTGCTGGGCGATCCGGGCCGCGCCTACGTCCCGACCAGCGGGATCGAGCGCGTCGGCCGCTACACCGTGCCCACCTCGCTGGAACTGGAAGACCGTGAGGCGCGCGAGACGGTGATCTGGCGCCTGCTGCCGGAGGCCTGAACCATGCCCGCGGCATCCGCCGGTCAAGCCGCTGCCGGTACGACCGCCAAGCCCCGCAAGGGCGCCACCCGCATGGCCGACATCCCGGCGGACGTGCTGACCGCGTTGAACGCCGGGGACCGGGAAACCGCGACGCTCGCGGAGTCGCTGGCCATCGACTTCGCCGCCCTGCTGGCGGCTGCGGTGCCCCAGACCGCGGGAACCGTTTGGATCGACCCGAAGGACGGCGTGACGAAGCGTATGGCCCAGGCGGGCACCGCGGCGGTGGAGGCGCTTGGGCCGGATGCGGTGGAACGGCTGGCCGCCCATCCCTCGGACACGGTGCGCGGCTGGGCCTGCTACGCGCTGGCCGTCCTGCCCGGCCTTCCCTTGGCGGAACGGCTGGAGCGCATCCGCCCGCTCGCCGACGACCGGCATTTCGGCGTGCGGGAATGGGCGTGGCTGGCGCTTCGCCCCCACATTGCGGAGCAGATCGACGAAGCCCTCGCCCTGCTCACCGCCTGGACCGCCGACGGGTCGGAGCGTGTGCGCCGCTTCGCCAGCGAGTCCACCCGCCCGCGCGGCGTCTGGTGCGCCCACATCAGCCTGCTGAAGGAGGAACCCCGGCTCGGCCTGCCGATCCTCGCCCCGTTGCGCGCGGACGGCGCGCGCTACGTCCAGGATTCCGTCGCCAATTGGCTGAACGACGCGGCGAAGTCCCATCCCGACTGGGTGCGGGAGGTCTGCGCCCGGTGGGCGGCGGAAAGCCCGGCGCCCGCCACGCTCTACATCGCCCGCCGCGCGCTGCGGTCCCTGAAGGACTGACGGAAGGCCGACCGCGACGCACCCGCGCCAGAGCACCGGCACGCCGCACTTGACGCCGCGCGCTCCACGCCGATTCTAGGCGCCCCAACTTCCTGATCTGAAACGGACCCGGCATGCCCTACACCTCTCTGCGCGACTTCATCGACCGGCTGGAGACGTCGGGACGGCTGGTCGTGGTCAAGGAACCGGTCTCCACGGTGCTGGAGATGACCGAGATCCAGACCCGCCTGCTGGCGGAAGGCGGGCCGGCCGTGCTGTTCGAAAACGTCATCAAGGCGGACGGCACCCGCTCCGACATGCCGGTGCTGGTCAACCTGTTCGGCACGGTGGAGCGCGTCGCCTGGGGCATGAACCGCGAGCCGCACGAACTGCGCGCGGTCGGCGAAACCCTCGCCTTCCTGAAGCAGCCGGAGCCGCCGGGCGGCTTCCGCGAGGCGATGGAGCTGATCCCGCTCGCCAAGACCGTGCTGTCGATGAAGCCGAAGACGGTCGGCTCCGCCCCCTGCCAGGAGGTGGTGCTGACCGGCGACCAGATCGACCTGGGCCGCCTGCCGGTGCAGAGCTGCTGGCCGGGCGAGCCTGCGCCGCTGATCACCTGGCCGCTGGTGGTGACCAAGGGACCGACCGGCAAGCGGGAGGACGACTTCAACCTCGGCATCTACCGCATGCAGGTGTTGGGGAAGAACAAGACCATCATGCGCTGGCTGAAGCATCGCGGCGGCGCGCAGCACCATCACCGCTGGCAAGCGAGCGGGAAGCGCGATCCCCTGCCCTGCGCCGTCGTTCTGGGCGCCGATCCCGGCACCATCCTGGCCGCCGTCACGCCGGTGCCGGACACGCTGTCGGAATACCAGTTCGCCGGCCTGCTGCGCGGCAAGAAGGTGGAGCTGGTGGACTGCAAGACCGTGCCGCTGAAGGTGCCGGCGCAGGCCGAAATCGTGCTGGAAGGCCATGTCAGCCTGGACGAATACGCCGACGAGGGGCCGTACGGCGACCACACCGGCTATTACAACTCGGTCGAGCCCTTCCCGGTCTTCACCGTCACGGCGATGACCATGCGGCGCACCCCGATCTACCTGTCCACCTTCACCGGCCGCCCGCCCGACG
>JAEZPL010000647.1 GCA_023413605.1 Pseudomonadota bacterium | reverse complement strand
ATGCACCAGCGTGCCGAGCCGCGGGACGACCACGCCGTCCTTTTCGAAGCTGTCGCCATGCTCCGGCTTGACGACGAGGGAGCCGTCCTCCGACCGCCACGCGAACTCGCCGGGATCGCGGATCAGGCTCTCGTCGTTCAGCAGCCGGTAGGTGCCGCCGCTGCGCAGCGTGTACTGGTTGGGCTGATCGAAGGTGACGGCGCGCGATTCATGGTCGATGGACGTCACGTCGGAGATGGCGTCGTTCAGCCGCTCCGTGTCGAAGCTGTGGACCTTCAGGCCCGGCTGGGCCTCCAGCGTCTCGGGCACGTCGCCGTCGCGATAGGTGAAGGCCGCCTTGGACGGTCCGCCATCGGCCTGATCGAGCACCGACCAGCCGGACTTGTTCGGGTCTGCCGCGTCCCAGTCGCCGGACTGGGCGACGCGCTGCCGCTCCCCGCCGATGACGAGATCGAGGTCGCTGGGCTTCTCCAGCTTGGCGGAATAGAGGCCGTCGCCTTCGCTCTTGAAGCCCGTGACCCGCTCGCCGCCGCTGAGCACGGGTTTCTCGTCCTTGTAGGCGGTGAAGCTGACGCCGTTGTCATTGCCGTCCAGCTGCAAAGCCTTGGACAGGTGATAGGTGCCGCCGCGCACGTAGGTCGTATCGATGTCGCTGCCGCGCATGGCGTCGCGGGCGCGTTCCAGCGACGCGTAGGGGCCGTCCGTGCCATCGGCGTTGGGCTCGGCCAGTAGGCCGGACCACTGATCGTTCCCGTTCGTGGCCACGTAGAAGCCGGGCTTCCCGCTGCCGGAATCGTTGGTATCGGTCGTGTTGGTGTCAGCCATTTTCGCCTCCGCGTTATGGAGCGCAGAGGACGGGCTTTATGGTTAACAGATCGCTAAATTACTGTGTGCTAATTCTTGGACATAGTTGGATTTCATTCCAGAAAATCAGGCATTTAGGTCAAGGTTGGCGGGGCTGCGACCCCGTTGTTCGGCATGGGCAGCAAGGCGCTTGCCGCACCGTTCGCCGGTTGCTGCTGGGGGGGGGCCGCCGCCGCTGCGGTTTCCATCGCAGCCGACGGCGCCGGGGGTGGCCCCATGAAATCCACGGCCAGCTTCTTCACGTCGAGCGACCCGCGCCCGGCCGTGACCTCCGCGCCGACCTGGACGCCCAGTAGCCAGTCGTTCGGGTCCAGGATGCCCCGGTCGGCCAGATTTTTCAGCAGTGTGTCGAGGTCGATGGTGCCCGACAGGAAATCCTTGTCGTATTGCATGACGGTGTATTCCCAGTCCACCGGGTTGCCTTCCACGCCGCCGCTGAAGTCCTTCTTGTTCCACAGGGTGGCGGGGCCGTTCTTGTCCTGGATCGTGGCCACCTCTTGCCCGGCGGGCGAGAAATAGCCGGTGTGGACCCACACCATCACCTCGTCCGTCACGCCTTGCAAACCCTTGGCCGGATCGTCGGTGATCCACAGGCTGAAGGCCACATTGTAGAGGTTCTTGTCCCCCGTGATTCCGAAATCGTAGGAAACGTCGAGGTTCTTGATGTCGCTGATCTTCGCCGGAAGATTGACGGTCGACGAGGGCTCGTTGCTCCACGGGTCGGTACCGTAGATCAACTCCGGATAGGCGCGCACCGGGTAGTTGACGTAGTTCAGCGGGCGGCTGCTGTCGTAGGGCCAGTTCCAGGTGATTTGCGTGCCGTTGGGAAAGTCGCTGCTCTGCGCCGAAATGGTTTGGGTGAAATCCTTGCCGTTCTGGTACCGGCCGGGGTTCCAGACGTTGGTGCTGGCGGTCCAGGCGTTGGCGTCGAACCGTTCCGCGTTTCCGGACAAGGTCGGCATGGTCTCCCCCTTGCTGTGATCGCCGCGCCCGGCCGGGCGCCGACAAGGCCGACTCACAACATCCGGAGCGGGGGAAGGTCACGCTCACGACCCCGGCGCCGGGCGCAGCAGGGCGATCAGCACCAGCCCGCCGATGATGAACCAGCCGATCACCACGAACCCGTCGCTGTAGGCCAGCACATAGGCCTGGGTGCGCACCGCGCCGGCGAGCAGGGCGGCCGCACGCTCCGCCGCCTCGGTCTCCCCGACAGAGCGCGCGGCCAACCGCGCGGCGTAGCCGGCAAGGCGCCGCACGGTGTCCGGATCGCCGGCTTCCACGTTCATGCCCAGCGTGAAGGAGTGGAACTGCTCCCGCACCCGCACGAAGGTTTGGATGAAGGCCGCCCCCAACTCGCCCCCCAGCAGGCGCGAGGTCTGAAGCAGCGCGCCGAGCGTCAGGATGTGGGCTTGCGCCAGGTTCTTTACATTGAAGAAGATCAGCGACGTCATCGCGAAGGACTGGCCGAAGGCCTGGAGGATCTGCGAGGGCAGGAAATTCCGCCCGACCCAGTCCACCGTCAGGTGGGAGGCGAGAAAGCAGGCCATGCCGACCGCCGCGAAGCCGGCCGCCATCGTGACGCGGGGATCGACGTGGCGCAGCAGTGTGCCGATCAGCGGGGCCAGCAGGAACTGCGGCAGCGCGATCAGCATCAGCGTGTCGCCCACCTCCAGCGACCGGAAATTGTGCACCGTGATCAGGAACTGCGGGATCAGATAGGCGGTGGACAGCATCACCAGACGCAGCATGACCAGCAGCAGGCACAGCAGCGGGATGTTGCCGTGGATGAAGGCCTGGAAGGTGATCCAGGGCCTGGGGCAGGTCAGTTCCTGCACCACGAAGGCGACGACCAGCAGCCCGCCCGCCAGCAGAAGCCCGGTGATCAGGCCGGAGTTCAGCCAGTCCAGCCGGTTGCCCTGGTCGAGCGCGGCGTAGATCAGCGCGAAGCCGATGCTGGCGTAGGCGATGCCCCACCAGTCCGCGCCCTTCAGCAGGTCGCGCTTCAGGGGCTCGCGCGGCATGCCGAAATAGACGCACAGCCACATCAGCGGGGCGAGCAGGGCGGTGTCCCAGAAGATCCAGTGCCAGCCGAGCGTCTCGGAAATCCAGCCTTCGAGGGAGGCCGAGAAGTTCAGCGACAGCTCCACGTTCATGGCGTAGACGGCGATGCCGTAGACCAGATATTGCGGCGGCAGGTTGCGGACGATGAAGCCGATGGTCAGCGGGATGAAGGTGCCGGACGACAGGCCGGCCAGCACCTGGCAGGCCAGAACCCCCGACAGGGTGCCGGTCAGCGGCAGGGCCAGCACGGCCAACCCGTAGGTGGCGGAGGAGACCAGCAGCACCCGACGCGGCCCCAGGGCGGCACCGAGAAAGGCGCAGGCCGGCGCCACCAGCATCTGCGCCACGGTGTAGGAGGTGGTGATCCACGCCCCCTCGTCGTATCCCACGCCGATGGCGCCGCGGATGTCGGCCAGCCCGAAGGCGGTGATGCGGGTCGTCAGGGTCGAGATGATGGCGCCCAGCATCACGCCCAGGATGCCGATGATCGGGTGGTGCGTGATCACCGGCCCCGTCCGGCGGTGGAAGCGGGGCAGGGCCAGAAGGCGCCGGTGGCTCGCCCGCCGTTCCGCGCCGGAGTCCGCCCCGGCCCCGGCGCCCGCGTCGCTCACGAACCGCTCCGGCCGCCGCGGGTGGCGGCGTCGCTGGTGTCGATGGTCACCACGACCGACATGCCCGGCCGCAGCAGATCCTCCAGCGGGTTCGGTGCGTCGATCGCGATCTTCACGGGAATGCGCTGCACGACCTTGGTGAAGTTGCCGGTCGCGTTTTCCGGGGGCAGCAGGGCGAACTGGCTGCCGCTGGCCGGGGAATAGGCCTCGACACGGCCGTGCAGCTCCGCGTCGGGGAAGGCGTCGACCCGGATGGTCGCCGGCTGGCCGACGCGGATGCGCGTCATCTGCGTTTCCTTGAAGTTCGCCACCACCCAGACCGTGGGCAGCGGCACGAGCGTGATGATCTGGCTGCCGGGCGCGACATACTGGCCGGGGCGCGCCTGCCGCTGGCCGACCATGCCGTCCGCCGGAGCGGTGATCCGCGTGTAGCCCAGGTTGATGCGGGCGAGCGCCAGTTCGGCGTTGCGCTGTTCCTTCGTGGCCTGGGCCTGCTGCGCCTGCGCGTCGAGCTCCTGGAGGATCGCCTCCTGCTGGTCGATCTGGGCGCGCCCGGCTTCCAGTGCCGCCTGGGCGCGCTGCGCCGCCGCCTGGGCCTGCTGAAGGGCCTGCGCGGTGCCGGCGATGCCGCGCTCGGCCAGTTCGGTCTGCCGGTCCTCCTCGTGCCGGGTGCGCCAGGCGTCGGCCTCCAGGCCCTTCGCGTTGGCCTTGGCCTGTTCGATCAGGGTCCGTTGCGTGCGCTTCTGCGCGTCGAACGCCGCGATGGCCGCGTCCGCGGCGTTCAGCGCGGCTTCGGCCTGGGCCACCCTGGCGCGGTAGTCGGCGTCCACGATCTCCGCCAGCGGGTCGCCGGCCTTCACCCGCTGGTAGTCCTCGACCGGCACCGACCGGATCACGCCCGACACCTGCGCGGCAATCGGGGTGGTGTCGGATTGGAGGTAGGCGTCGTTGGTCGTCTGGCGGATGTTGGAGCCGACCCAGACGTCCCAGCGCGTGAAGAAGGCGATCACCAGGACCAGGGCGAGCCCCAGCGCGGTCGCCCGCACAATCCACGGGTTCCAGGTCACGGGGCGGCCGCTGGCCCGCGGGGGAAGCGGCGGGGGCGGCGCGGCACGTTTCGTCTCGGTATCGGTGTTCGTCATCGGCCATGACAACTTGCGGGCGGGCGATTCCTCCCGCACGTCGAACGCTGCCGGTCGGCTGTCCCTATGCCTACGCCGAATTGGTCAGGTCTTTGGATAGTTTGACACGCGATCAAAATATTCATTACCCTTCCGCCAAAATCATACCAAAGGGGGGAGGACGGACCATGCGCGGCAACAACGGCCGGCGTTCGGTGTTGGCCGGTCTCGCGGCGACCGGACTGTGCGTGATGGCGGCGCTGCCGGCCCAGGCCGAGCTTCCCGCCTTTCCCAAGGAGCCGGTAACGATCAACGTCATCGACGTGGCCGGCAACCTGGCCCTGACCCAAAAGGCCATCGAGAACTACCGCAAGGCCAACCCCAACCGCGTTTCGCGCTTCACCTTCACCAAGGCCCCGGCGCCGGAACTGGCGGGCAAGATCAAGGCGCAGCAGAACGCCGGGCGCGTGGACATCGACCTTGTCCTGACCGGCACGGACGGCCTCGCCGCCGGCATCGAGCAGGGGCTGTGGCAATCGCTGCTGCCCGCCTATGCCGAGAAGTTCCCGGACCTGGAGAAGAACTACCTGCCCGCTGCGGCGAAGATGCAGGGACTGGCCGCCAACCAGGGCGTGGTGGTCACCTACTACCCCTCCGGCCCGCTTCTGGAATACGCGCCGGAGCGGGTGAAGACCCCGCCGAAGTCGGCCGAGGAACTGCTGGCATGGTGCAAGGCCAATCCCGGCAAGCTGATCTACGCCCGCCCGGCCAACTCCGGTCCCGGCCGCACCTTCCTGATGGGGCTTCCCTACCTGCTGGGCGACAAGGATCCGAAGGACCCGGTCAACGGATGGGAAAAGACCTGGGCCTACCTGAAGGACCTGAATTCCTGCATCGAATACTACCCGTCCGGCACCACCGCGACGATGAAGGAGCTGGGCGAGGGCACGCGCGACATGGTGGTGACCACCACCGGATGGGACATCAACCCGCGCGTGCTCGGCACCGTGCCGAAGGAGGTGAAGGTCACGGCCCTGAACGGATTCCACTGGGTGGCCG
>JAEZPL010000606.1 GCA_023413605.1 Pseudomonadota bacterium | reverse complement strand
AGCCCAGGTGGCGGAATTGGTAGACGCGCAGGTTTCAGGTACCTGTGGCAGAAATGTCGTGGAAGTTCGAGTCTTCTCCTGGGCACCATATCTACCCGGCTGCGCCGCATGCTACGGACCTCCCCTTCCGGGGACGGGAAGGAAGCAGAGCGGCGTTCGTCGTTTCTGGGGTCCGTGGCCGGGGGCCGCCTTTCACGCCGTCCTCTCACGCGGGAAGCCACCCAATGCCCATCGACCTTCATGACGGCGACCTGCCGGACGGTCTCGACCTGAAAGCCCTCGCCCGCAATGGCGCCATTGCCATCGACACCGAGACCATGGGGCTGAACCCCCATCGCGACCGGCTGTGCCTCGTCCAGCTGTCGCCCGGCGACGGCACGGTCCATCTCGTGCAGTTCCGCCAGGGGCGCTACGACGCGCCGAACCTGAAGCGCCTGCTGACCGACCCAGAAGTCACCAAGCTGTTCCATTTCGCCCGCTTCGACGTGGCGGTCATGCAGGCCTACCTCGGCGTGGTCTGCCAGCCCGTGTACTGCACCAAGGTCGCGTCCAAGCTGGTGCGCACCTTCACCGACAAGCACGGCCTGAAGGATCTCGTGAAGGACCTGCTGGGCGTGGAGTTGTCCAAGCAGCAGCAATCCTCCGACTGGGGCGCGGACGAACTGACGCCGGAGCAGATGAAATACGCGGCCTCGGACGTGCTGCACCTGCACGACCTGAAGGACAAGCTGGACGTCATGCTGGCGCGCGAAGGGCGCACGCTGCTGGCCAAGGCCTGCTTCGACTTCCTGCCGGCGCGCGGGGCGCTCGATCTGGGCGGCTGGGACCAGCCGGACATTTTGGCGCACTGATCTCCGAACGGGGTTGGAATAGCCTCGCCCTTCCGGACGTTGATTTGACCGATGGCGCTTCGGTGGGCATACTGCCGGGGCGCGACCCCGCTCGTTGGTGCGTATGCACGGCAGCGGGCCTGTCGGTGTGCCTGTGGTCATCCGGGTTTTGGGGCCGGATCATCGTCCACCTGGGGCGTCACTGAAGTCGCCATGGCCCATAGGGTTTTTTAACTGAAGAGGCAGCGCAGCCTTGACCAGCCTGATCGACCGCCCGGCCGCCGGGGAGCTGACCGAAACGCTCGCCACGGCCGTGCCCGACCGCGATATCGCCAGCGCCCTGCGCGTCCTGCGCATGGAAGCCGATGCCTTGGCGACCCTGGCCGCCAGCCTCGACGGCGCCTTCATCCGCGCGCTCGACACGCTGGCCGGCATCACGGGCCGCGTGGTCGTCACCGGCATGGGCAAGTCGGGGCACGTGGCCCGGAAGATTGCCGCGACCCTGGCCTCCACCGGCACGCCGGCCTTCTTCGTCCATCCCGGCGAGGCCAGCCACGGCGACCTCGGCATGATCGCGCGCAACGACGCGGTCATCGCGCTGTCCAACTCCGGCGAAACGAACGAGCTGTCGGACGTCGTCGCCTACACCCGGCGCTTCGCCATCCCGCTGATCGGCGTCACCCGCCGCGCCGGTTCCTCGCTGGCCGAGCAATCGGACGTGGCGCTGGTGCTGCCTTCCGCGCCGGAGGCTTGTCCTTTGGGGCTGGCACCCACCACATCCACCACCATGATGCTGGCGCTTGGCGATGCCGTGGCGGTCGCGCTGCTGGAGCGGCGGGGCTTCACCGCCTCCGATTTCAAGGAGTTGCACCCCGGCGGGCAACTCGGCCGGGCTCTGCTGAAGGTGACGGACGTGATGCACAAGGGGGCGGACATGCCGCTCTGCGGCCTGGGCACGTCGCTGTCGGACGTCATCCTGGAGATGACGGCCAAGCGGCTGGGTTGCGTGGGCGTGCTGGACGACAGCGGCGCGCTGGTCGGCGTCATCACCGACGGCGACCTGCGCCGCCACCTGAAGCCGGAGTTCCTGGCGGAACGCGCGGACAGCATCATGTCGCCCCGGCCCAAGACGATCCGCCCGAAGGCGCTGGTCGAGGAGGCGCTGCGGGAGATGAACGCAAAGCAGATCACCAGCCTGTTCGTGATCGAGGCGGACCGTCCGCTGGGCGTCGTGCACATCCACGACTGCCTGCGGGCGGGGGCGGCGTGACCGGCAGGCGGCGGAAGGTAGGGCGATGGACAGTGGCCTGATCGAAAGGCGTTCGATGAGTGCGAACGATCTGCACGCGGAAGACCGGCGGGCGGTTGGCGGGACGTCGGCCGCCGAGCCGGCGCCGTTGACGGCGGTGCGGGCGCAGCCGCCCGGCAACCGCATTCACCAGCGTCGCGTCATCCGGCCGGTCAGCCGGATCTACAGCCGCTTCGTCACCTGGATGAAGTTCGCGCTGCCGGCCCTGGCGCTGGCGGTGCTGGCGCTGATCGCCGCGTGGCCGTCGCTGACCGAGCTGCCGACTCCGAAGATCGCTGCCGACAAGGGGCAGCTGGAGATGGTCAAGCCGCGCTACTTCAGCCTGGACGAGCAGAACAAGCCCTATTCGCTGGTCGCCCAGAAGGCGGACAAGCTGGCCGATCAGCCCGACATCGTCCTGCTGGACCAGCCGGAGGCGGAAATGACGCAGGCCGACGGGGCGTGGGTGAACATTCGCTCCGACAAGGGTTGGTACAATCAGAACACGGGCATTCTGCTGATGCGCGGCAATGTCCGCGTGTTGCGCGACGACGGCAACGAATTCACGACGGAGGAGGCGGAGTCCGACATCCGCAAGGGCACCGCCTGGGGCGACGTCCATGTGGTGGGGCAGGGGCCGCAGGGCGTGATCAACGCCCAGGGCTTCCGCCTGTCGGATCGTGGAAAGACCATGGTGTTCCTGAACGAGTCCAAGGCCGACGTCCAGGCAGCCGAGCGCCCGGGAGGGAAGAAGCGGTGAGTGTACCTGTTTTTGCGGCCGCGGTTGCGTTGGCCGGTCTGATGGCGTTCTCGGCGGCCCCGGCCTCGGCCCAGGGGCTTCCCGGCCTCGGCGGCGGGCCGAACCCGGTCGAGGTGAACGCCGACCAGGCCATCGAATGGCATCAGGACGTGCGCGCCTACGTGGCGCGCGGCAACGCGTCGGCCAAGCGCAACGACAGCACCGTCTACGCCGACGTGCTGACCGCCTACTACCGCGAGATCCCCAACAAGGGCAACGAGGTGTTCCAGCTCGTCGCCGAGGGCAACGTGCGCATCGTCAGCCCGAACCAGGACGTCTTCGGCGACCGCGGCATCTACGACGTGGACAAGCAGGTGGCCGTGGTGACGGGCAACAACCTGAAGCTGGTCACCAAATCCGACGTGGTCACCGCCCGCGACACGCTGGAATATTACGAGGCCAAGGACATGGCGGTGGCGCGCGGCGATGCGCTGGCCGTCCGCAAGTCCAACGGCGACCGGCTGCGCGCCGACGTCCTGATCGGCCAGTTCAAGAAGATGCCGGACGGCAGCACCCAGATGGAGCGCATCGACGGTTCCGGAAACGTGGTCGTGACCACCTCCACCGACGTGGCGCTGTCCGACAAGCTGGTCTATTCGGTGGCCGACGAGACGGCGGTTCTGCTGGGCAACGTGAAGATCACGCGCAACGACAACCAGCTCAACGGCGAAGCCGCCGAGATGAACATGAAGACCAAGGTCAACCGCGTCATCGCCGGCCCCGCCACCGGCGGCAAGGTGATGGGCCTGCTGGTCCCCGGCCAGGAACAGGGCGCTCCGGGATCGGGCAAGCCCACGCCTCCGACGGCTTCTCCCGCCAAGCCCGCCAAACAGCCCTGACCGCCCCGGTAACGAACACGATGACCATGGATATCGAAGACCGGGACCTCGACGACCGGACCGGCGCTCCCACCGCGATGCCGGCCCCCGGTTCCTCCCTCGATCATGCCGTTCCGCAGGAAGGGCTGATCGCCCTTCATCTCGGCAAGTCCTACAAAAAGCGTCCGGTCGTGCGCGACGTGACCGTCACCGTCCAGCGCGGCGAGGCTGTCGGCCTGCTCGGCCCCAACGGCGCCGGCAAGACGACCTGCTTCTACATGATCACCGGCCTGATCGCCGCCGACTCTGGCACCATCCTGCTGGACGGGCAGGACATCACGGCGCTGCCCATGTACCGGCGCGCGCGGCTCGGCATCGGCTATCTGCCGCAGGAGGCGTCGATCTTCCGCGGCATGTCGGTGGAGAACAACATCCGCTCCGTGTTGGAGGTGGTGGAAACCAACCGCGACGCCCGCGAGGCGATGCTGGACGAGCTGCTGGCCGAATTTTCCATCACCCATCTGCGCCGCGCGCCCGCCCTGGCCCTGTCGGGCGGCGAGCGCCGTCGCGTGGAGATCGCCCGTGCGCTGGCGTCCCAGCCGCACTTCATCCTTCTGGACGAGCCGCTGGCCGGCATCGACCCGATCGCGGTCAACGACATCCGCGAACCGGTCAGCCATCTGCGCGATCGGGGCATCGGCGTGCTCATTACGGACCACAACGTTCGAGAAACGCTGGATCTCGTTGATCGGGCATACATCTTGCACGATGGTGTGGTACTAATGGAGGGAGAGCCGTCGGAGATCGTGGCGCACCAGGATGTGCGCCGGGTCTACCTCGGCGACCGGTTCAGCCTCTAGACTGGTTCTCCTGCCCATGGCGCTCAGCCAACGACTCGATCTTCGTCAGGCCCAGACATTGGTGATGACCCCGCAGTTGCAGCAGGCGATCAAGCTGCTGCAGCTGTCGAACATCGAGTTGTCGGACTTCGTGGACCGGGAGATCGAGCAGAACCCCCTGCTGGAGCGGGATGGCGGCCCCGGCGACGCCGGGGGGGACTCCGGGGGCGACGGGGGCGAGACGGGCGGCGTGGACATCGGCGCGCCCGACATCTCCGGCCCGGACGACCGGACGCCTCCGGTGGCCGACGGGCGGACCCGCGACACGGTGGAAATGACCTCGTCGGAGACGCTGGGATCCTCCTCCGACGCGCCGCTCGATACCGATTTCGAGAACGTCTATTCCGACGACCGCTTTTCCGACGGCACGGACGGGTCGAGCGACGTCTACGGCTCCTGGCAGGAACGTGGCGGTCGCGGCGGGTTCGACGATGACGAGTCGAACCTGGAAGCCACGCTGTCCGGCCAGATTAGCCTGCGCGACCACCTGATCGAACAGCTCAAGATCGACCTGCCGGACCATGGCGACCAGCTGATCGGCCTGGCGCTGATCGACATGCTGGACGAGGCCGGCTGGATCGTCGGACTGGAGATCGGGGAACTGGCCGCCCAGCTCGGCTGCGAGGCGGAGCGGGTGGAACGGGTGCTGGCGGCCTGCCAGCGCTTCGACCCGCCGGGCATCTTCGCGCGCTCGCTGAAGGAATGCTTGGCCATCCAGCTGCGCGAGAAGAACCGGCTGGACCCGGCCATGGCGGCGCTGCTCGACCATCTGGAGCTTCTGGCCGCGCGCAACCTGCCGGCGCTGATGAAGGTCTGCGGCGTGGATGCCGAGGACGTCACCGACATGGTGGCGGAGATCCGCAAGCTGAACCCCAAGCCGGCGCTCAGCTTCGACCACACGCCGGCCCAGCTCGTCACGCCGGACATCCTGATGCGCGCCAATCCCGGCGGCGGCTGGCTGATCGACCTGAATCCGGATACGTTGCCGCGGGTGCTGGTCAACCACCGCTACTTCGCGCGCATCTCCGGCACGGCCCGCAACAAGGCCGACAAGGAATACATCACCGAGCGGTTCCAGTCCGCCAACTGGCTGGTGAAGTCGCTGCACCAGCGCGCCACCACCATTTTGAAGGTGGCCGGCGAAATCATCCGGCAACAGGACGCCTTCTTCATTCACGGCGTCTCGCACTTGAAACCGCTGATCCTGCGCGACATCGCGGAGGCGATCGGCATGCACGAGAGCACCGTCAGCCGGGTCACCACCAACAAGTTCATGGCGACCCCGCGCGGCGTGTTCGAGTTGAAGTATTTCTTCACCTCCGCCATTCAGGGTGCGGACGGGCAGGCCGCCCATTCGGCGGAGGCTGTGCGGCACCGCATCAAGACGATGATCGATGCGGAGAAGCCGGAAGATGTTCTGTCCGACGATAAAATTGTCGAAATCCTGCGTGGAGAAGGGATCGACATTGCGCGGCGGACGGTCGCGAAGTATCGTGAAGCGATGCGAATACCGTCATCGGTGCAGCGACGCCGTGCCAAGTTGTCACGCATGTAACCGGGTCGGGGAAGGGCAGTCGTTCATTGACAGTCCGGACCTTGGCCACTATGGTCCCGGTCCGCACGTGGCGGCCTGCCGTCGCTCACTGTCCATCGCGGACCAATTTGGAAAAATCCCAAAATGCAACTGACCGTCAAAGGCAAGCAGCTTGACGTTGGTGATGCCCTGCGCACCCATGTCGCGGATAGCCTGAACTCCGTCGTCGGCAAGTATTTCAACAAGCCGATCGAAGCCAACGTCGTCCTGACCCGTGATGCGCACCTGTTCAAGGCTGACATCCAGGTTCATGTCGGCCGTGGCATCATGTTGCAGAGCGCGTCCGAGGCCACGGAGCCGTATCCGGCGTTCGACACCGCGTGCGAGAAGCTTTCCAAGCGTCTGCGCCGTTACAAGAGCCGTCTGCGCGACCATCACGGCATCGACGCCGCCGCGCAGGAAGCCGTTCCGGCCCGCTACCAGATCCTGGAAGCGGAAAAGGACGAGGCCCATGTGGACGGTGAAGAGGTCGTGGCCGAAAAGGCCCAGCCGATGGTCATCGCCGAGATGGAGACCTCCATCGCGACCCTGACGGTCAGCGAGGCGGTCATGCGCATGGAACTGGCCGATGCCCCGGCCCTGATGTTCCGCAACAGCGCCCACGGTCGTCTGAACCTGGTCTACCGCCGCGCCGATGGCAACATCGGCTGGGTCGACCCGGCGGAGCAGGCCGGCGCCTGATTCCGGGCTCCGTCTCAACCACACACGACGCGTCATGCTCGATCTCATCACGCCGCACGCCATCCTTCCGAATCTCAGGGCCGGCAGCAAAAAGCAGGCCCTGCAGGAGATGGCGCGCAAGGCGGCCGAGCTGACCGGCCAGCACGAACGGGCGATCTTCGACGTCCTGCTGGAACGCGAGCGGTTGGGCACCACCGGCGTGGGCCATGGCATCGCCATCCCGCACGGCAAGCTGCCCAACCTCGACCGTGTCCACGGCGTCTTCGCCCGGCTGGAGCGGCCCATCGACTTCGATGCGATCGATGAGCAACCGGTCGACCTGATCTTCCTGCTGTTGGCCCCGGATCACGCCGGCGCCGACCATCTGAAAGCGCTCGCCCGCGTCTCGCGGCTGCTGCGCGATCAGTCCATGTGCGAAAAGCTGCGCGGTTCCGACTCGTCGGACGCGATCTACGCGCTGCTGACGCAGCACGAAGCCAGCCACGCGGTTTGAAAAATCGACGTTCGAGTTAAAAACGGGAGGGCCTTTTGCCCTCCCGTTTTTGATTCCGCCGTGGCCCGTTTTCAAAGGGGCGTACGCC
>JAEZPL010000590.1 GCA_023413605.1 Pseudomonadota bacterium | reverse complement strand
TGTAATCCTTGGCCGTGGAGCCGACCGTGCCCTCGCCGACCTTCTTGCCGTCGATCAGCAGGTTGAAGTGGGCGTTCTCACCGCCCGCCGCGTTGCCGGAGGCGTTGACGACGATCTTGACGTTGCCGGCGGTGGCCGGCGGCGACGGCGGCGACGGCGGGGTGGTGGGCGTGGTCGGGGTGGTCGACTTGTATTCGAAGGCGCCGATGTCCACGGCCCCCTGGCGCGAGGAGCCGGACATGTCGGTCGTCGGGGCGTTCGCGCTGGTGCCGGCGTCGATGGCGGGCGAGCCGTCCGCCAGACGATAGTCGCCGCCGCCCGTCGCGACGTACTTTACGAACTTCGGATCGGCCGAGATGGTGCCGGTGGCCTTCAGGCCGTTCTGCAGCGTGATGTTGGCGCCGTTATCATACACCAGGTTGTTGGTGTAGGTGTTGTTCGTGCCGGTCGCGCCGCCTTCCTTGATGCCGTAGCCGCGGTTGTCGTAGATGATGTTGTTCGAGAACTTGATGTTGTCGGCCGGGCCATTGTAGGTGTAGTGCTCGTTCGCACCGATCCACGCGCCCATGTAGTTGTTGAACGAGGTGTTGTTCACGATCGTCAGGTCACGGGCGTCGTGCCACAGATGGATGCCCACGCCCGCGTTGTTGTAGACGAGGTTGTTGGCGATGGTGCCCGTGGAGCTGTGATAGATCGCGTGCACGAGGCTGCTGTTCGTGCCGGCCGGCCCGACGTTGTAGACCTCGTTGTTTTTGATGGTCATGTTGGTGCCGCCGTTGTAGCTGTCGGCGTAGATGCCGGCACCACCAGTCCCGCTCAGGTTGTTGCCGATGTCGTGAACCTTGGTGTTCTGGATCACCGAGTTGCTGCCGGTCGTGTACAGGCCGATCCGGAAGGCCGATCCGGACACGTCGAAGCCGTCGATGGTGACGTTCGACCCGCTGTTGCGCCAGGCCATGTCGGCACCGCCCGACGGCGCCACGATCTTGGCGCCGAACTTCTCGTCGGAGACGTAGGTGACGCCGTTGGTCTTGGTGGAGAAGCCGCCCTGGTAGGTGCCCGGCGCCACATGCACCGTGGTGCCCGAACCGGCCGCCGTCGAGGCCTTGGCGATGGTGCGGAAAGGCGAGTCCTTGGTGCCGTCGTTGGAATCCGAACCCGTGGTCGAAACGTAAAGATCAGCCATGGTCAAACCAGTCCTTCTGATTCATTCGCTTTGCGAAAATTTTGAATACCGCCGAGGCCAGGCATGAGTGGCCCGTTGACGCCCGCCAGAGGGCGCCTTGCGCGTTCGATGGGCCATTCAGGCGGCCATTCGGGCGGGCCACGCGGGTTCCGTGATCCGGGATCGATGATCCGGGATCGGCGATCCGGCTGCCCGGCCTGTCTGGCGGGTATGGTATTCCCGGCCCGTCATGCCGGTGGTGAGCGCCGCGTTGCCGCGCCGGTGGCGCGAGTGACGCTCGCGTCACCCCTGATGGACGATCGCCACCAGGGGAAGGGCTAGAACGGAATGTCGAACCCGATGAACATTGCCGGGAACTCCTTCGTGTTGTGCCAGAAGGAGCCTCGGGATCGCGGCAAACGCGTTCGTGTCGCCGGCCACGGCAAGCACGGCATTCCTGCGGCCCGGTATGGCTCCATTCGTGCCCACACTATAGCCAGGTTCGATGGGGCGAAAGTCGGGCATGTTTGTGTATAATTTTTGGGGATTTGCGGCAAATCTGCCGATTGTGTCCTGTGGGACACAGGAAAATTACCCCTTTTGATGGATTTTGCCCGTTTCCGGGCCTGCTTTCTATGGAACGGGTTCGTCGGCAGGGGCCAGCGGCCTGTTCTGGCGTCCGGCGTCCGGCACCACCGACCGCCGCGGAAGCACCCAGCCGAGCCCTCCGGCGATGGTGTCCGCCGTCGTGGGATCAGGAAAACAGAACTGGACGGTCACGCGCCCGTCGGGCAGGAAACGGAAGCGCAGGCGGGGAGGCTCGGCACCGCATTCCTCGGCCCTGCACCAGACCTGGGCAAGGGCGTGCTCGGCGTCCGTTACGGAGATGCCACGCAGGCTGATCCTGACCATGCCGCACGCCCCCTAAGTGGATAAGTCCAGTGGATACGCCCGGTGGATGTGGTCGCGCGCCCGCAGGCGCTTCGCTCGGCATGGGATGGTCGCCTTCCTTGGTGGGAGGCTTGGACGCGGGTTCGCCGAACGGAATTCCATCTGCGTCGACGCGCCATACGCGAAGGCCCGTTCCGGGGCCGGAACAAGGCGGGCGGTGTGCCGTTGTGTCGGACGGCAACGAATTGAGCCCTGCCCATGCGAAGGTCCATCGAAGCAAATCCTCGCCGACTTTGCCGAAGAGATGGCCGTTCATGGTGCCGTGTTCTTCGCCGTGGCGGTGCGCGCAACCGCGCGGCCTGCCCAATGCGTGGCCTTCTTTTCTTTAGTGTGCACAGGAAACGGACATCCATCATCGCCAAGTGCTGGCCCTACTGACAATCTTCCTTTCGCAACCACTGCTTTTTCATCCCGTTGCTTACCGGGGCTACGCCTTCGCGCCCGCCGGAGGCTTTCGGCGAGGCGGTGCGTCGATGGCATGAGTCGGCTGTTCGAAAGAGTTCCCGCTTTTTAGCCGGGATTCTGCCGCTTTGGTGACGCGGCCGGCGGATCGTACGCAAAGGCACCGAGATCCACCGCACCAGAGCGGGACATTCCGTTGATGTCGCGCGGCGGGGCGACGGGGCGAACGCCGGCGTCGATGGCCGGCGATCCAGGGGCCAGGCGGTAGTCGCCGCCGCCGGACGCGACGTATTTCACGAATTTCGGGTCCGCAGCGATGGTGCCGGTGGCCTTCAACCCGTTCTGCAGGCGCAGATCGGTGCCGTTCCCGTAGACGAGGTTGTTGGTGTAGCGGTTGTTCGGCCCGGTCTCGCCGCCCTCGACGACTCCGTAGCCGCGGTTGTCGAAGACGATGTTGTTGGCGAAGGCGATGTTGTCCGCCGGCCCCTGGTACCGGTAGTGCTCGTTCGCCCCGATCCAGGCGCCGATGTGGTTGTTGAACAGGGTGTTGTTGACGATCGTCAGGTCGCGGGCGTCGTGCCACAGGTGGATGCCGGCCCCCGCGTTGTTGTGGGACAGGTTGTTGACGATGGCGCCGGTGGTGCTGTGATAGATGCCGTGCACCAGCCGGCTGTCGGTGCCGGGCGGCCCGACGTTGTAAACCTCGTTGTTCCGCACGGTGATGTCGGTGCCGCCGTAATAGCCGTCGCCGTAGATGCCGGCCCCGCCCTTGCCTCTCAAGTAGGCGCCGATGTCGTGCACCCGGCTGTTCTGGATCACCGAATGGCTGCCGGTGGTGTAGAGCCCGATGCGGAAGGCCGGGCCGGACACCTCGAACCCGTCGATGGTGACGTTGGAGCCTCGGTTGTCCCAGGCGATGTCCGCACCGGACGGGGGCGGCACGATCCTGGCCCCCCATTTCACCTCGGAAAGGTAGGTCACGCCGTCCGTCCGGGTCGTGAAGCCGCCCTGGTAGGTGCCCGGCGCAACACGCACCGTGGTACCGGTGCCGGCGACTGCCGCCGCCCTGGCGATGGTGCGGAAGGGAGCCGCCTTCGTGCCCGGATTGCCGTCGGACCCGGTGGGGGACACATGGAGGTCCGCTGGGGACAGGGCGGCGGCGGGCAGGGCCGACGCCACGCCCAGGAGTGCCAAGGCAACGAGCAGGACCCCCAGGGGGCGGAGAAGACGGAACGTCGGTCCGGTCATGGTGCCCAATCCGTTCGCATGACGTAGAGACTGTTTGGAAAGCCTTCAGCTGTCGGTTTGATGCCTTTCCACGTCATCCCCGCGAAGGCGGGTAACCAGGGCACCCCGATGAATGTCCAATTGGCCCTGGAGCCCAGCCTTCACTGAGATGACGGTCCGGGGACGCTCCCCTGCTCGGATAACCTGTCCAAACAGGCACTCAGTTCGAGTAATATTTGCGGAAGCCGGACGAGAAGACCTCGGAGTCGGCATAGCCGTAGACGCTGTATTTCTTCCCGTCGACCTGCGACAGCACGATCCCGTCCACCGGCACGTTGTCGTCGGCGAGGCGCTGAAGCGCGGTGGTCAGGGTCGAGGATTGGGTGGAACGCCAGCGGACGATCATCAGCGTGCGGTCCACCAGCCGCGCCAGTATGTGCGCGTCACAGACGGCCAGAACCGGCGGCGAGTCCACGATCACGTTGTCGTAATGGACCGCCAGTTCGCCGATCAGATCCTGCATGCGGCGGGTCTGGAGCACGTCCGCGGACGCGCCGCGGCAATCGCCGGCGGTGATGATGTGCGCGCCCGACGTCTCGTCGAACTGGAGCACATCGTCGAGGCTCAGGCCTTCCTGAATGAATTCGGTCAGGCCCGGCCCCCGGTGCAGCCCGAAGATCCGGTGCAGCATCGGCGCGCGCAGGTCGGCGTCCACGATCACCGTCCGCCGGCCGGACAAGGCCAGCATGCGGGCGAGCGAGGAGGCGGTGCTGCTCTTGCCCTCGCCCGAGACGGAGGAGGTGACCAGCATCACCTTGGCCGACGCCGGGCCGCAAACCCCGGCGCGCAGGGCGATGGTGCGCAGATGCTCCTGGAAGGTGGCGTCGCCGCCCCGCAGGATTTCCTCGGTCGCCGGACCCCGCTTGCGCCGGCGGCGGATGACCGGCAGCGTGCCGAAGACCCGCAGCGGAGTCATGCGGCGCAGTTGCGCGGTGCTCTGCACCGTGTTGTCGGCGCGTTCCAGCATCACGGCCAGGATGCCGCCGGCCCCGGTGGCCATGACGATGGCGGTCGCCATGATGGCGAGCGTCGGCGGGTAGCTGGGGAAGTGCGGGACCACCGCCTGGGAGATCACCTCGGTGTCCGCGCCGCGATTCTTCAGATAGTCGATCTGCCCGTTGACGCTGTTCAGGCGGGTGGTGAGCTGCGGCATCAGGGTCCGCTTGGCCTCGACCTCGCGTTCCATGGTGCCGATGTCCACCTCGGCCGCGTTTGCCTTGGTCATCTGGTCCTTGAGCAGCTCCACCTGATGGCGCAGGCCCTCCTCGGTCGTCCGGGCGATGGCGACGGCGTTGAGCCGCGCGTTCTGAATCTTGTTCATCTCCTCGGACAGCTTTGCGCGGATGTCGCGCAGTTCCAGGCGCGACGCGACCATCTGGGGATGATTGTTCTGATAGCGCAGCGCGAGTTGGCTGGAGCGCGCGGTGGCGACCGCGAGCGCTTCCTGCATGCGCTGGATCAGGGGCGAGCCGAGCACCTGGGCGGCCGACGACAGGTCGCCGGCGTTGCGCAGCGATTCGGCTTCGGCGAACTGCGATTCCGCGCGGACCCGCTCGGCGGTGGCGGTCATCAGCTGGCGGTTCAGCTCCGCCAGACGCTCGCCAAGCGCGCGGGTGCCGGCGGTGGAGATGCCCAGCGACAGGCGCCGCTCGTCCACCTTGCGTTCGGCCTCCTGGATGTCGCGGTTCAGCGCGGCGATTTCCTGCGTCAGGTTGGCCGCCAGCGTCTCGGCGCCGGCCAGATCGCGGTCACGCTGGCGGGCGATGAAGATCTCGGCGATCGTGTTGGTGATCAGCGCCGCGCGCTGCGCGTCCTCTGAATAGAAACGGATCCCGACCACGCGCGAGGCGTCGGCCGAGGAGGTTTCCAGACGGCGCTGGAAGCGCTCGATCACGTCGTTGCGGATTCGCTCGGGCGTCATCGCCTCGGCGTCGTGGCCGGTCAGGAAGCCGGCCAACGGCTCACCCAGGGCCGGCGGCAACACCGCCAGCAGCGGTTCCGCCTGTTCCCCGATCCAGGCGCGGGCGCCGTCGGCGATCCGCCGGGCGTGCGAGGGCTGCTGCAAGGCGATGTTGAACTCGGGAAGCTGGTCGAGCTGCAGGCGGTTCACCACCGCCTCCGCCATCTCGCGGGAACGGATGACGGCGATCTCGTTCTTGCGCGCCGTCTCCTCGGACGGGAGCATGGTGCCGATCTGGGTCACGCTGCCCATCGGCACCAGCTCGTGCTGCTTGAACATGATGCCGGCTTCGGCCTCGTAGAGCGGCGTCATCAGTCGGGTGACCAGAAAAGCCAGCAGCGCGACCGCGACGACCACGAGCGCGATCAGCAGCCGCCTGCGTTTCAAGGCGGCCACGGTGTCGATCTCACCGCCACCGCTGCCGGCGTCCTGTATCACGTAAGGCACCGGGTCGCGAACACCGGCGGGCACGATCTCGAACTGGTCCATTGCCCTTCCTCTTTCACCATTCATGAATGGCGCAGCGTCGTCCGGCTGGAAGCGTGCTGGGGCACGCCGCGTTCCGGCATCTTATCTTTTGCATCGCGCCTGCGTAACGCAGACAGGCTGCCACGTCCGGAAGCTGCTCTCCGGGCGCCATCGGTTGATACCAGCGTGCCGAGAGTAAGATTCTGATATCGACGCGAAAAGAGAGAAAACAGGCTATTCTCGGACGCTCCGCCACTCCAAAGTGAGGTATGGAAGGGGCGTTCAAAGCGGCGACCTGCCTCTTTCTTTCCGCATCGGCCAATGCAAAAGAACTTTCTTGCCCGCGGCGGGGCACGCCTTCTGCTTACGCCAAGCGAATGAGTTTACACCGCTCTTTTCCGATAGCATAAGACGTTGCATCGGTAACAAAATCACCCAATCTTACGGAGAAGCCGGCTCACAGGCTCCCGGCCTCATGCGAAGAGCCTCATTCGACGGGCCGCATGCGGCGCGCTCCCGGATCGGTCGCGAAAAAAGAACAGCCGGCCAAAGAAAACCGGCACCGGCATACGAGGAGGAACAGAATGAAAGCTGTCATTCAGTGCGGGGGGAAGGGCATGCGCCTCAGACCCTACACGATGGTTTTGCCGAAGCCCCTGATGCCGGTGGGCTCGAAGCCCGTCCTGGAACTTCTGCTGAAATGGCTGCGGCGCAACGGAGTCCAGGAGGTGTTCGTCACCACCGGGTATCTGGGGCACCTGATCCGCACGGTGTGCGGCGACGGACGCCAATGGGGACTGCGCATCCGTTACACCGAGGAAATCGAACCGCTCGGCACGGTCGGTGCGCTGCGCCTGATGCGCGAGGAACTGGACGAGACCTTCCTGGTCATCAACGGCGACGTGCTGACCGACCTGAACATCGCGTCCTTCGCCGATTTCCACCGCCGGCAGGAAACGATGCTGACCATCGCCACGGCCAGCCGGACCATCCCGACCGACTTCGGCATCATCGAGGAGAAGAACAACCGGGTCGTCCGCTTCCAGGAAAAGCCGACGCTGACCCATCTGGTCAGCATGGGCGTCTACTGCATGGAACCGGAAATCCTGTCCTTCATCCCGGACGGCGTGCCCTTCGGCTTCGACAACCTGATGCACGCCATGCTGGCGGCGCAGGAGTCCGTCAGCATCTTCCAGCATGGCGGCCTGTGGCTCGACATCGGCCGGGTGGAGGATTTCCAGAAGGTTCAGGAGATGGCCTGGGACGAGCAATGGCCAGCCGCGTACGAGACGCGCGTGGTCGCTTGAGGCTCGGTTCCGGAACCCTGGACCTTCGGAGAAAACGCCATGCTTCTGGTAGCCGAGCCTTCTCTCGGTGAGGAGGAAAAGGCCGCCCTTGCGGCCGTCATCGACGGCGGTTGGATCACCATGGGCGACCGCACCCGCGCCTTCGAGCGGGTCTTCGCCGACGCGCACGGAGTGGGCGACGCGGTCGCGGTGGGGTCCTGCACGGCCGGTCTGCATCTGGCGCTGGCCGCGCTGGGCATCGGCCCGGGGGACGAGGTGCTGGTTCCCGCCGCAACCTTCGTCGCCACCGTCAACTGCGTGCTTTATGTCGGGGCGACGCCGGTCTTCGTGGACATCGAAGGCCTCGACCTGCCGCTGATGTCGCTGTCCGACGCCGAGGCCAAGCGCACGGAGCGGACGCGGGCGGTGATGCTGGTGGACTACGCCGGCTACCTGCCGGACCGGGAGCGCTGGCGCGCCTTCGCGGCGGCCAACGGGCTGGCCCTGATCGAGGACGCGGCGCATTCAGCCGGTGTTGCGGGTGCGGGCACGATCGGCGACGTGGGCGTCTTCAGCTTCTACGGCAACAAGAACATGACCACCGCCGAAGGTGGAATGGTCTTCGCCCGCGACGAAGCGGTGCTGGAGCGCATCCGCCTGCTGCGCGGCCACGGCATGACCAGCGGGACCCAGCAGCGGCTGACCGGCCACGCCCGCGGCTACGACGTGACCATGCTGGGCTTCAACCACCGCATGGACGAGCTGCGCGCGGCGGTGGGGCTGGTGCAGCTCGGCAAGCTTCCGGCCTGGAACACGAAGCGTCGGGCGTTGACCGAGAGCTACCGCGGCCTTCTGGAACGGCATTGCCCGGAGGTGGTGATGCCGTTTTCCGCGCCGCGCCCGTCCGCGCACCACATCCTTCCGGTCCTGCTTCCGCCTGGCGCGGAGCGGGAGGAGGTGGTCGACCAACTTCGGGCGGAAGGCATCCAGACCAGCGTCCACTATGCCCCCGTCCATCACTTCGCCCTCTACCGCGAGCGCTTTCCGGGCGTCACCTTGCCGCTCACCGAGGCGTTCGCGCGGCGGGAACTGACCTTGCCGCTCCACCCGAAGATGGACGAGGCGCAAGTCGAGGCGGTGGTGCGGGAACTGGCGGGCGCACTGGCCCGGACACCGGCCACGGCCTGCCAGGGAGCGGTCCCATGACCAGCGACTCCCAGTTCCGGGAACGCCCCGCGGTGGGCGTAAGCCTGGATGCGCTGCTGCGCCGCGTTTTCGACGTGACGGTCGCCCTGTGCGGGATCCTCGGATTCCTGCCCGTCCTGATCCCGGTCGTCATCGCCATCCGCCTGGACTCGCCGGGGCCGATCTTCTTTTCGCAGCACCGGCTCGGCCAGCACGGGCGTCTGTTCCGCCTCTACAAATTCCGCAAGTTCCATGACGGGACGGGCGGCTATGCGGTGACGCTGAAGAACGACGACCGGATGACGCGCGTCGGCCGTTTCCTGGAGCGCACGAAGATCGACGAGGTGCCGCAGCTCTGGAACGTGCTGAAGGGCGACATGGCCGTCGTCGGGCCGCGGCCGGAGACGCTGGATTTCGCGGACTGCTTCCAGGGGCCGTACCGCGCCGTGCTGGACCACCGGCCCGGCATCTTCGGCCCCAACCAGGTCCACTTCCGCAACGAGCAGGCCCTGTTCCCGGAACGCGGCGATCCGCACGAATTCTACGTCCGCGTCCTGTTTCCGGCGAAGGCGCGGATGGATCTGTCCTACTTCCCGCGGCGCAGCCTGGGCCAGGACATCGTCTGGATCGTCCGCGGGGTGCTGGGCATCTTCGGCGTGGGGCTTCCCGCCGATCCTTTGCTCACCGATCCCCAATCCGCCGGCTCCCTTCCGGACGGCTTCCGCAATGCGGAGAAACCCGCGTCCATCCCGGATTAGCCCGACACCGGCCACATCCGGCCGATTTCGCCGCCGAAAACGGCGAAGCGATAAAATAAGATAAGAAAGACGACAAGAAAGACGCGCCCAAAAACAAGAACGCACCAACGCCGCCGGTCTATCCCGCGGCAACCGCCAGCGCGAGGAAACGCGATATGCACCAGTTCGACAGCAAAGCCTTGAAAGCGGTTGATGACGGATCCGCGATTTCCATTCGGTCGGGACGCGCGGGCCACCCGGACGTGGAACGCCTGTTGGGCCTGTTCCGCGAGCGTGCCGCGACGGTCGCGGTGGTGGGGCTTGGCTATGTCGGCCTGCCCCTGTCGCTTGCCGCCTGCGAGGTCGGCTTCAAGGTCGTGGGCTACGACATCGACACGGAGACGGTGAGCCGCCTCAACGCGGGGCGCAGCCCGCTCCAGCACATCGGGGACGACCGCATCGGCAAGGTGGTCGCCGACGCGCTCTTTTCCGCAACGGTGGACAGCGCCTGTTTCGAAGGCGCCGACGCGATCCTGATCTGCGTCCCGACACCGCTCGGCCCCCATCACGAGCCCGACCTGTCCTTTGTGGAGGCGACGGCCCACACCATTGCCCGGCACCTGCGGCCCGGCCATCTGGTGGTCCTGGAATCGACCACGTACCCCGGCACGACCAGCGAGGTGATGCGACCGATCCTGGAGGCCACCGGACTGCGGTCGGGCGAGGACTTCTTCCTCGGCTACTCGCCGGAGCGCGAGGATCCGGGCAATGCCCAGTTCGAAACAGCGCGGATCCCCAAAGTGGTGTCCGGCGACGGCGACGCGGCGCTGGCCCTGACCCAGGCGCTCTATTCGCAGTTCGTGACCACCGTGCCGGTGTCCTCGCCGGAAACGGCGGAGGCGGTGAAGCTGACCGAGAACATCTTCCGTTCGGTCAACATCGCCCTCGTGAACGAACTGAAGATCGTCTACGACCGCATGGGCATCGACATCTGGGAGGTCATCCAGGCCGCCAAGACGAAGCCCTTCGGCTACATGCCCTTCTATCCCGGCCCCGGCCTGGGCGGGCACTGCATCCCCATCGACCCCTTCTACCTGACCTGGAAGGCGCGGGAACTGGGCATCGCCACCCGCTTCATCGAGTTGGCGGGCGAGGTCAACAACGGCATGCCGTCCTACGTGCTGAACCGCACCCGTGACGAGCTTGACCGCCGATTCCGCAAGGGCCTGTCGGGCGCGCGCATCCTGGTGATGGGCATCGCCTACAAGAAGAACGTCTCCGACATGCGGGAAAGCCCGGCGCTGACGGTGATGGAGCTGTTCGACCGCGCCGGCGCGAAGGTCGACTATTACGACCCGCATTTCGCGGTGATCCCGCCGACGCGCCAGCATGCGTCGCTGGCGGGCAAGGCCTGCATCCCGTTCGAGGACTACGCTCTGACCCGTTACGACGCGGCGGTGATCGTCACCGATCACGACGACGTCGACTACGTCAAGCTCCTGCGCTTCTCGAAGCTGGTCATCGACACCCGCAATGTCGTCGGGTCGCTGGGGCTCCTGTCCGATTTCGCCAACGTGGTGGCCAAGGCATGACGACCGAATCCACAAGGGACGAACTCGAAAAGACCGACCCCGAAAAGACCGAACTGCGTCCCGTGCGCGTCGCCGTGGTGGGATGCGGCTATTGGGGAATCAACCTGGTCCGCAACTTCCACGCCGTGGGTGCTCTGGCGGCCATTTCCGAGGCCTCGGCCACGCGGGCGGCGGAGCTGTCCGAACAGTTCGCGGTGCCGGCCCTGACGCTCGACGCGGTGCTGGCCTCTCGCGACATCGACGCGGTGGTGCTGGCCACGCCCGCGGAAACCCACGCGGCGCTGGCGCTCCGCTCCATCGCGGCCGGCAAGCACGTCTTCGTCGAAAAGCCGCTGGCGCTGGCCGAGAAGGACGCGGTGCTGGTGCGGCAGGCGGCGGAGGCGCGGGGCCGCGTCGTGATGGTCGGGCATCTGCTGCAATTCCATCCGGCCTTCCGGCGGCTGAAGCAGCTGGTGGAGGAGGGGCGGCTGGGCCGGCTGCGCTACATCTATTCGAACCGGCTGAACCTCGGCAAATTCCGCAACACCGAGAACGTGTTCTGGAGCTTCGCGCCCCACGACATCTCCATGATCCTGGCGCTGACCGGCGGCCCGCCGGATCGCGTGCACGCGGTCGGCCACAGCTACCTCTACACCGGCATCGCCGACCTGACGACCACGCACATGACGTTCCGCAACGGCATCTGCGGCCACATCCACGTGTCGTGGCTGCACCCGTACAAGGAACAGAAGCTGGTCGTCGTGGGTGACTCGGGCATGGCCGTGTTCAACGACGCCGAGCCCTGGAACCAGAAGCTGGTGCTCTACCCGCACAGCGTGAACTGGCGCGACGGCATGCCGGAGCCGAACAAGGCCGACGCCGTCCCCATCGACCTGCTGCCGGCCGAGCCGCTGCGGCTGGAGTGCCTGCATTTCCTGGAATGCGTGCGCGAGGGCAGGCGTCCCCGCACCGACGTGAACGAGGGCATCGGCGTGCTGGCCGTGCTGGAGGCCGCGCAGCGCTCCATGAAGTCGGGCGCGCCGGTGGACCTGAACGCGGCGGAGCCGCCGGTTCCGGTGCCGCCCCCGTACTTCGTCCACCCCACCGCCTGCGTCGACGACGGGGCGGCCATCGGCGCCGGCACGAAGATCTGGCACTTCAGCCACATCCTGACCAACACGGCGATCGGCCGCGACTGCACCATAGGGCAGAACGTCGCCATCGGTCCGAACGTCAGCATCGGCGACCGCTGCAAGATCCAGAACAACGTCAGCCTCTACCGCGGCGTGGTGCTGGAGGACGGCGTGTTCTGCGGCCCGTCCTGCGTCTTCACCAACGTCAACAATCCGCGCGCCGAGGTCGAGCGCAAGGACGAGTTCCGCCCGACCCATGTCGGCCGCGGCGCCACCATCGGCGCCAACGCCACCATCGTCTGCGGCCACAGCCTGGGCGCCTATTCCTTCATCGCGGCAGGCGCCGTCGTCACGAAGGACGTGCCGCCGCACGCGCTGGTGGTCGGCAACCCGGCCCGCCGCGTCGGCTGGGTCAGCCACGCGGGGGAGCGCCTCGGCCCCGATCTCGTCTGCCCGCGCACCGGCACCCGCTACCGCCTGGACGGCCCGGACCGTCTGGTGGAGGTCGTCGAGGAAGCCCGGATCGCCTGAGCAGCCATCGCCTGAGCAGAAAGCCAGCCAGAATTCCAGCCAGAATTCCCCGAGGGAACACACCGCGAATGACCGACACCACATCCCCGCGCCGCCGGATCGACTTCATCGACCTTGCCCGGCAGCAGCAGCGCATCCGCCCTAAGCTGGACGCGGCCGTCGCCCGCGTGCTGGACCACGGAGCCTACATCATGGGACCGGAGGTGGGCGAACTGGAACGCCGCCTCGGCGCCTTCTGCGGCGCCCGTCACACCGTGTCCTGTGCCAACGGCACCGACGCCATCGTGATGGCGCTGATGGCCAAGGGGCTGAAGCCCGGACAGGCCGTCATCGTCCCCAGCTTCACCTTCTGCGCCACGGCGGAGGCGGTCAGCATGCTGGGCGGCGTGCCGATCTTCGCCGACGTGCACGAGGACACCTTCAACCTCGACCCCGAAAGCCTGAAGGCCGGCATCCGGACGGCGCGCGAACAGGGGCTGGCGCTGGCCGGCGTTATCACGGTGGACCTGTTCGGCCAGCCCGCGGATTACGACGCCATCGAGCCCATCGTGCGCGAGGAGGGGATCTGGCTGATCTGCGACGCCGCGCAGGCCTTCGGCGCCATCCACCGCGGCCGGCGCGTCGGCACCATCGGCGACATCACCACGACCAGCTTCTTCCCGGCCAAGCCGCTGGGCTGCTACGGCGACGGCGGGGCCATCTTCACCGACGACGACGAGACGGCGGCGGTGCTGAAGTCGCTGCGCGTGCACGGGCAGGGCACGGACAAGTACGACAACGTCCGCCTCGGTCTGAACGGCCGGCTCGACACGCTCCAGGCCGCGATCCTGATCGAGAAGCTGGAGCTGTTCGCGGAGGAGTTGGAAGCCCGCGCGCGGGTGGCCGACCGCTATGACGCGCTGCTGCCGCCCGATCTGGCGCGGCCCGTGCTGCTTCCAGGCTGCACGTCGGCCTGGGCGCAGTACACGCTGCGCTCCGGCCAGCGCGACGCCGTGATGGCGCGGCTGAAGGAGCGGGGCGTGCCGTCCGCCGTCTACTACGCCCGCCCGCTGCACCGGCAGCAGGCCTACAGCCATTACCCGACGGCAGGAAGCGGGGAACTGCCGGTGACCGACCGGCTGATGGGCACGGTGCTGAGCCTGCCCATGCACCCATACCTGACCGAGGAGGATCAGCGGTACATCGCCGAATGTCTGCTGTCCGGCCTTGGGACTGTCCAGGCCGCCGCGGAATGAGCAGGCTGGCACAGGCCGCCGGGGGGCTGCGGGACGGCGTGCGGCAGCACAGCTCCTTCCTCCGGCGCGTCTCGGCCGACGTTCTGCGGATCGTGGGGGCGGTGGGGCTGGCGCAACTGCTGGTCTTCGCCGCGTCCCCGCTGCTGACCCGCATGTATGACCCGGCGGCCTTCGGCCACTTCACCATTTTGGGCGCCATCGTCACCATCCTGACCCCGCTCGCCTCGCTCCGCTATGGCTGGGCGCTGCCGATGCCGGACGACGAGGAAACCGCGGGTGACCTTCTGTCGCTGTGCATCGTGGTGACGGTGGCCGTTCCGCTGCTGGTCGGGGGGCTGGGCCTGCTGGTCTCGGCGGTGCCGCAGCGGTGGGTGGAGATCCGGATGGTCGACGTCGTGTTGCTGGTCGTCGCGCTGATGACGGTCGGCCTGCACGAGGTCGCGTCGAGCTGGCTGGTGCGCAACCGCGCCTTCCAGCAGGTGGCGGGCATGCGCTTCACGACGCTGGTCGGCACCGCGGTCTGCCAGCTTGCCATCGCCACCGTCGAGCCCAACGCCACCGGTTTGATGCTGGGCTTCACGGCCGGCTACGGCATCGGGCTGGCCCGCGCCGCCTACCAGTCGCGCGACGCGGTGGCGCGGAGCGTGCGGCGCATGACCCTGCACCGGCTGCGCCGCGTCGCCCTGGAATACCGCCAGTTCGCCCTGCTCACCGCACCGTCCGGCGTCGTCAACGGGGTGGGGCGGCAACTTCCCAACGTGGTCCTGCCGTCGCTCTACGGCCTTGCCATGGCCGGACAGTGGTCGCTGGCCCACCGCGTGCTGTGGCAGCCGACCGCGCTGTTGGGGCAGGCGGCCAATCAGGTTCTGTGGGGCAACGCGGCCCGCCTTCAGACCGAGGATCCGCGGCGGCTGTGGCTGATGTTCCTGCTGTTCAACGCCGGCCTGTTCGCCGTGATGACCCCCGGCCTGATCCTGACCTGGTACGGGGAGGCGATCTTCGGCTTCGTCTTCGGGCCGGGGTGGGAGCAGGCGGGGCGCTTTGCCGGGATCATCGTGCTGTCCAGCATCGTCGGCGTCGCCGCGCAGGCCACCTCCTGCCTGCATCTCTACGGACTGAACCGCTGGATGTCCGCCTGGGAGGTCGCGCGGCTGCTGACGGTCGTCGGCACGCTCCTGCTTCTCTGGGCGCTGGATCTGTCGGCCATCGGCGCCGTGATCGCCGTCACCGTGGCCTACGTCGTCTCCGACGCGGCC
>JAEZPL010000579.1 GCA_023413605.1 Pseudomonadota bacterium | reverse complement strand
CGGGTTCACCGCCCCGCACCCGCGCGGCAGCAGCCGCGGCCACGCGATGGAGAAGCGGTAGGCGCCGACGCCGATGCGCCGCATCAATTCCACGTCCTCGGCGTAGCGGTGATAGTGGTCGCAGGCGACGTCGCCGGTATCGCCGTTGTCCACACGGCCCTTCAGGCGGCAGAAGGTGTCCCAGATGCTGGGGCCGCGCCCGTCCTCGTTTGCCGCCCCCTCCACCTGGAAGGCCGAGGTCGACGCGCCCCACAGGAAATCGTCGGGGAAACCGAGAGAATTGGCGGTGATCATGGTTTGCCGCTCCGCTGGAGGCTTCGACCCCAATTATGCCTGTTTTCTCGCCACTCCGCCAAAGGTAGTATTGGCGAACGAGAGTTGCGAGGAACGGAGGCCTCCATGTCCGACGACAGCGCGATCCTGGAACGGCCAGACCCCACCATTCCTCTGCGGTCGGATTTCGTCTGGGGGGTGTCGACCTCCGCCTATCAGATCGAGGGGGCGGCGGCCGAGGATGGTCGCGGCCCCAGCATCTGGGACACGCGCTGCCGGACGGCGGGCGGCGTCGTGAACGGCGACACCGGCGATGTTGCCTGCGACCACTACCACCGCTATGCCGAGGACATCGGGCTGATGCGCGGGCTGGGCGTGGATGCCTACCGCTTTTCGGTGGCGTGGCCGCGTGTTCTGCCGCGGGGGCGCGGGGCGGTGAACCAACCAGGCCTGGATTTCTACGACCGGCTGGTCGACACGGTGCTGGAGACCGGGATCGAGCCCTGGCTGTGCGTCTATCACTGGGACCTGCCGCAGGCGCTGCACGACCTCGGCGGCTGGTCGAACCGCGACAGCGCGGGCTGGTATGCCGATTACACCGCCCTGCTGGCGCGGCGCTACGGAGACCGGGTGAAGCGCTGGATCACCTTCAACGAGTTCTCCGTCTTCACCCTGTTCGGCTACGCGATTCCCTGGGCGGCGCCCGGCATCACTGACCGGGACCAGCATTTGCGCGCGATCCACCACGTGAACCTTGCCCATGGGGCGGGGGTGGACGTGATCCGCTCGCTCGTGCCGGGCGCCTCCATCGGCGCAGTGCACAACCGGCAGCGCGTCTTGCCCGAAGGCGGCCGGCCGGAGAATAAGGAAGCGGCGGCGCTGCTCGACGAGCACTGGAACCTGACCTTCTGCGACCCGCAACTGCTCGGCCACTACCCGCCGCGCGTCGCCCGGGCCATCGAACCTTACGTGCAGGCCGGCGACATGGCGCGGATCTGTCGCCCCATGGACTGGTTCGGCCTGAACCATTACGGCCCGATCTTTGCGAAGGTCGATCCCTCAAAAACCTGGGGTTACGGCTGGGGGAACGCGCCGCCCGATTCGCCTACGTACGGTGTCGGCTGGCCGATTTTCCCCGATATGTTCCGCGACGAACTGTTGGAGATCACTCGGCGCTATCGCATGCCGATCATCATCACGGAAAACGGCTGTGGCGGCAGCGATTCGCCCGACGAATCGGGCGCCATCGACGATCAGCACCGAATCAATTACCTCCGCATCTATAATGCTGCAATGCACGAGGCGATTCGGGCCGGAGCCGACGTGCGCGGTTACTTCATCTGGTCGCTGCTGGATAATTTCGAGTGGGGAAGCGGCTACGGAAACCGCTTCGGCGTCGTTCATGTGGACTTCCAAACGCAGAAACGCACGCCAAAAGCCTCGGCCCGTTGGTACGCCGACCTGATCAAGCGCGAGCGTTTGCGCGCCTGATCGGGCCGGCATTTTCCTGCCGTTCCGCACTACTGCGGCTCGACTGGAATGTGTCAATCCGTGTCCTGCATGAAACACATTACACGATTGCATGTTTAGGACGATGCACAGGCTTGCGCATCGCGCATCTCTTTGCCCATCCTGTCCCCTGGATCATTCGTCCTCAAAGGAAACAGACATGCTAAGCAGCGATACCGACGGGCCGGAGACGTCGAACACGGATTTGGTTGCGATGACCGGCAGGATTGTCGCGTCCTATGTCCGCTCCAACCAGATCGCCGTGAATGATCTTCCGAACCTTATCCGGATCGTTCATCAGAGCCTGGCTGGAACCGGCCGTCCGGTCGAACAGGAAGTGGTCGAACTGCGCCCGGCCGTGCCGGTCAAGAAGTCGGTGACGCCGGACTACATCGTCTGCCTGGAAGACGGCAAGAAGCTGAAGATGCTGAAGCGCTACCTGCGCACGGCCTACGGCATGACACCGGACGAGTACCGCCGCAAGTGGGGCCTGCCGGCGGATTACCCGATGACCGCGCCGAATTACGCCGAGCAGCGTTCGGCCTTCGCGAAGTCGATCGGCCTTGGCAAGAAGGCGGCTGCCCCGGCCAAGCCGGTCCGCCGCGGCCGCGCGAAGAGCGCCGCCTAAACGCATCCCGACGGTCCCTCTCCCTCGCCCATGGGGAGAGGGGCGGGGCAGGGGAAACGATCTTCGGTCGCCTTCCCCGCCGTCTGCTTTGCCGTCTATTTCTGCGCGATTCGCGGGGTGGCGAGGCTGCTCAAACTGCTGATCCACTCCGACAGAGTCACGAATCGGCAGCCGCGCGTGCGCAGAAGTCCGATGGCTCTGGGCAGAGCCTCCGCCGTGGCCTTGTAGGTCGTGTGCATCAGCACGACGCTGCCGATGGTGCCGGTCGCCTCGACCTGCCCCATGATCTTCTCCGCGTCACGGGTCAGCCAATCGCGCGTGTCGACGTTCCACAGCGCCGGGCTCATGTTCTCCTGCTGCACGGCCTTCAGCGTATCCTGGTTCCAGCGGCCGGCGGGCGGGCGGAACAGCACGGGATCGGCCCCGACCGCCGCCAGGATGCGGTTGGTTTCCGCCACTTCCTTGCGCTGCATTTCGGTCGTCAGGTTGCGCATGTTGGGATGGGTCAGGCTGTGATTGCCAACCTCGTGCCCTTCCTGGACAATTCGTTGAATGATGGCGGGGTAACGCACCGCGACGTTGCCGATGGGGAAGAAGGTTGCGCGCACGCGTTCATTGCGCAGGATGTCCAGGATGCGCGGCGTGATCGCGGGGTGTGGCCCGTCGTCGAAGGTCAGCGAACACAGGTTCCAGCGGCTGGCCTTCAGCGCCCCGACATCGACCTGCGCGTCGCTGCCCGGCACGATGGCGGCGATTCGCGACAGGCGTGACGCTTGGCGTTCGATCTCCAGCATCTCGCGGCCCTGGTCGGGCGTGTAGGTGACGACTCCGTTGCTGTCGCCGTCGTCCATCACGACCGCCGACTTTTCCGATGACGCGGCGGCCGGCACGTCGACCACAAGGCAGCTGCCCCCGCCGCCCACGATCCGCCGGCAAACGAAGTTCGGGTCCAGATCGGGCAGCGGCGCGGCCAACAGGACATAGCCGGCGTCCGGCGCATCGGGCTTCAGAAGCGCAACGCGGGGAACAAGGTCGGCAACCATGTCCGGCTGGCGGCGCACGATGGACTTCCAAGCGATCCAGGCGTCCATTTCCTTGCGGAAGGTGCCGAACTGAAGCGCTTTGACCAGCGAAGGCGCGCCGGCATCCTCGTTGGTCGCTTCCCGGCGGACGGTCGTGACGGTCGCCGACGGTGGCAGCGTCGGGTGTGCATTGACCGTTGTTGAATCGGCGGATTGGGCGATGCCCGCAGACAACCCCACGCAGGCCGCCATGAGCGTTGCGAACAGGAAGTTTTGGTGTGCAATCAACCGATGCGTTCCGGCAGGCGCGGAGCCGACGGGACGGAAACCGGAAACTTCCTTGCCTGGAGTCATGTGCGATCGACCGTTTGATCGCCGCATCGAGAAAAAGTGTGGGCGATACCCATTATGGAATAGAGCAAAATTTGTCCCGTCTCTACACCGTTCCGCACCCCGGCTCAGTTGTCACGGGGAACAGCGTTTTTATTTTCCATAATGTTCCTTATGGAATTTATAAGTGAGCAACGGACGGATTCTGTCCTGAAATGCTACTCCTGTATCAGTACAAAAGCTTATCGGTTTCGGGGGGTCAGATTTGTCATGCTTGTGGCTCCGGCCCCGCAGGCGAATCGGGGGCGCACAGGGCGCTCCCGATTGCTTGTTGCACATCTCTGAATCTGTGAGGCGCTTACTGAGGAGCCATGCGGATAGCGCCGTCGAGGCGGATCACGTCGCCGTTCAGCATCTCGTTCTCAACGATATGCTGCACCAGCCGCGCATATTCCTCCGGACGGCCGAAGCGCTTCGGGAACGGCACGGTGGCTGCAAGGCTGTCCTGCACTTCCTGCGGCATGTTCAGCAG
>JAEZPL010000557.1 GCA_023413605.1 Pseudomonadota bacterium | reverse complement strand
GTGCCGTTCAGGCCGGCCTCGATCCGTCCGCGCTCCGGCACCGAAACGGCCAGCGTCTGGGCGTTCATCACCAGCGGCGCCGCTGCGGAAAGGTTGATGCGGCCGGAACCGTTGCGGGTCGCCGCGTTCCCGGTGACGGTCACGCGCTCCTCCCGCCACTGGGCGTTGACGGTGGCGTCGATGCCCGGCACGCCGGCTTGGATGGTCTGCTGCGCCTTCAGGTTGGCGACGCGCACCGTCGCTTCCGCACGCGGCCGGGCGACGGTGCCGCCCAGCGTCGCCTGCGCGTTCAGCGTTCCGTCCAGCCGCAGGGCCGGGTCGGCCAGCCGCGCCAGCGCCATCGGCACCTGATCCAGGCGCAGTTCGCCCGACAGCCGGTCGCCGGTCAGGCCGAGGTCCGCGACCAGCCGCGCGTTGCCGCTGACCAGTTGCAGGCCGCGCACCTCGTACCGGCGGTCGCCCAGCGCGATGTTCGCGGGCTGGGTCAGCCGGAACGCCTCCCCGGCGTAACGGCCTTGCAGGCGGTCCAGCCGGATGCGCCGGAGGGGATTCTGACTTTGGCCGTTCTCCTGCGTGAAAGTGCCGGCGAGGTCCAGCCCCAGCGGGTCGCGGCCCGCCCCGGCGGCCTCCGCCCGGAAGCCGGCCCTGGCGAGCGTGCCGTCCACGCTGGCGGTCACGCGGGCAAGGTCGTTGCCGGCCGCCGCCCCGTCAAGAAGCTCCAGCCGCGCCTTGCCGCTGGGATTGCCCAGCGCGTCGTCCACGTCGGCGTTGGCGGTCAGGCGGCGGGCGACCAGCAGCGGCGCGCCCTGGCCTTCCACCCGCAGGTTGTTGGCGTTGGCGGTCAGGGTCGCCGCCTGCTTCCCGTTCGGCGCGCTGAGCGCCACGGTGAAGCCGGCCGCGCCGTCCAGCGGCACGCCGGCCAGTTCCGACAGGGACTTCAGCTGCGGCAGGGTGCCGTCGAGCTTGCCGGTCGCGGTCAGGGCGTCCAGCGCCACCCGCACCGCGCCGGTGATCCGGTTGGCGCCGTTCGCCAGGGTCAGGTCGCTGACCTGAAGGGCCTGCCCCTCCAGCGCGTAGGCGGCGTCCGCCGTCAGCCCCGCGCCGGCCAATTGGGTGCGCGCGCTGATGCGCCCGCGCGGGCTGGACGGCAGGCTGGCCGCCGTGGCGGTCAGGCTGGTGGCGCCGAAGCGGCGGCCCTGCACGACGAGGTTGCGGGCGTTCAGCGTCGCTTCGGTGGAAAGATCGTCGAGCGGCCCGTTCGCGGTGGCGTCGAGCGCCAGCCCGCCGGCCAGTTCCGTGCCCAGCCCCCCGCCGACGGGGGCGAGGTCGTCCACCTCCAGACGGGTGCGGGCCTCCACGCGGCCATCGGCCAGCGCGGCGTTGCCGGTCAGCCGGCCGTTGCCGCCCGTCACCGACAGGTCGCTGACGCGCATCGCACCGTTCGGCTCCATGTCGGCCTTCAGCGCCAGCGTCGCGTCGTCGCCCAGAACCGCGTCGGCCGGCGTGCCGGTGTCGAGATTGCGCAGCGCCCCGTTCAACTCCGCCGTCAGCGCGCCATCGGCCGCGCGGCGAACCGGTCCCTGGATGCTCACCGCACCGCCCAGCGGCCGTCCGGCAAGGCCGGACAGGCGCGACAGGTCGTCCGCCGTCAGCGTCAGCGCGACATCGGCGGTCTGCCCCCAGCCCCCGGCGTTGCCTTGGGCCGTCGCGGTCGCCGCGGCGCTGGTCAGGGTCAGCCCTTCCAGTTCCACCCGGCCGTCGCCGGTGGACAGGCGCGCCCGCCCGTCCAACCGCACCTCCGGCCCCGCCGCCTGCGCCAGCGCCGGGTCGTTGCTCGCCAGATCGCGGATCACGCCCTGGATGGCGATGGCCAGCGCGTCCAACGTGCCGTCGGCGCTGCCGGTCACCACGCCCTCGCGCCACGCGATCTCGGGGGCGAGGCCGTGCAGGGTCGAATCCGGCCCCGCCGTCACCTCCCATTTCATGCCCAGGGTGCGGCGATCGGCTCCCACGGTGCCGTTCAGCGTCGCGGTCCCGGCGGCGGCCTGCACCGCAACGGGGTTCAGCGTCAGCGCGCCGTCCGGCGCCACCAGCACCGTGCCGTTCAGCGACGGCTGCGGCCCGACCAGCGGGGCGACGTCCGGCCCCAGCAGGGCGGCCACGTCGCCGCCGGCCGCGATGGTCACCGCATGGCCCTCCGGCACGGCCTTCACCGTGGCGTCGGCGTTCAGGCGGGCGGCGTTCTCGGCGGTCGCGACCAGCGTCCCCTTCCAATCATCCAGCGTGCCCTGCCCGTCCACCGACGCCGCCACCGGCGGCAGGCCGGGAATTGCCAGGGCGCGGGCGATGATGCCGCCCTCGGGCTCCGACGCCTTCAGGTTCAGATCCAGCCGCTTGTCGTCGGGGTTGAAGGCGACGTCCAGCCTCACCTGCCCCGGCTGTTCGTCGATGCGGTCCACCGTGGCGTGCGCCTCCAGCGACGAGCCGCCCGAGGCGAGGTCGAGCGAGCCCGCCACCTTCAGCGTCGCCGCCTGTCCCAGCAGCGGCTGGGCGAGCCGCAGCTCCTCGACTACCAGCCGATCCACGGCCACGCCGACCGGCAGGCTCGGCAACAGGGAGGTCGGCCCCTCCTGCGGCGGCTCGGGTGTCGGCTGCTCGGCGGGAAGCGGCGCCCGTTCCACCGTCACGCGTTGCGCCTCCACCAGATCGGCCTTGGCGCGGCCGGTGAACAGCGCGGTCGGGGCGAGGTTCAGGTGCAGCTCCTCCATGCGCAGCCAGACGCCCTGGCGGTCGGCGACCGTGATCTCGGACACGGTGAAGTTGAAGGGTATGGCGCCGCCGATGGTGCCGATGCTGACCTGAAGGTCGGGGCCGTTGACGGCTTTCTCGATGGTCTGGGCGATCCAGCGGCGCACCGCGTTCATCGGCCCCCATCCGCCGCCCCCGTCGGTGTCGGCGGCCAAGGCGGCACCGGTCACGGCGGCGCCGAGCAGGACGACAAGGCCGATCAGAACGAAAACCAGACGACGCAGGCCTGTCACCACGCACCCCGTTGCGGCACTGTCCAAAGGCTATAACTGGAACGGGACAATGGCGTCCCGTTCCAAGGGGCAAATTTGGGCCAAGGGGCAAATTTGGGACTCAAAAGGCCTGCCCAAGACTTATGTAGAGTTGCCACTTCGCATCGCCCGACTGGGGATTCACCGGAAAGCCGACATCCACGCGCAACGGGCCGAAGCCGGTGTAATAGCGCAGGCCGATTCCCGCCCCCACCCGCAGCGGCTCGCTGAAATCCGGATAGGCGCTGTCGTAGACCGTGCCGGCGTCGACGAACGGCACGATGCCGATGGTTTCGGTCACCCTGTATCGCAGTTCCAACCCCGTCTCGAACAGCGAGCGGCCGCCCGTCGGGTCGCCGAAGGCGTCGCGCGGCCCCGCTTTCTGGTAACCGAAGCCGCGCACCGATCCGCCACCGCCGGCGTAGAACCGGTGGTCCGGCGGAATCTGGTCGAGCGACGCCCCCACCGTGCTGCCGACGCCGATGCGCGCCGCCACCACATAGCGCCCATCCCCCGTCAGGTCGTGATAGGCCGAGCCGTTGACCTGCAAGGTGGTGAACTGCGTGTTGGTGTCGCCGCCCAGCGGGAACCAGGGCGTCCCCTGGGCCGACGCGCGGAATCCCTTGGTCGGGTTCAGCAG
>JAEZPL010000528.1 GCA_023413605.1 Pseudomonadota bacterium | reverse complement strand
GGGGCGGTGTTCGGGATCGGCCAGCGCGTGCGCCTCGTCCGCCGTCAGGCAGCGCGGCAGCGACAGCGACACGACGCCCGTCCCCTCCTCCATCAGCTTCAGCACGGTGGCCCGGCGCCGTGTGACGGCCAGCACCGGCGTGCCGCCGGTCAGCCGCTTCAGCCGGTCCATCGCGTCGGTGGCGACGGATTCCACGGACACGGCGGCGCCGCCGGTGCCGTCGGCGGTTTCGATGGCGCCGGCTTCACCCCGGCGCATCGCGGCCAGAGCCCGGTCGACCGCGCGCATGGCGGCCTCGTCGATGGGCTGGGCGGGTTCGGAAAGAAGGTCGGCCTGCATGGGGACTTCGCTTTAGGCGCGCTGTGCGTGATGAAAGTCGAGACATAGGCTCGAAGGCGCCGGAAGCAAAGCGCAGGTGGCGCACTCCTGTCCAGCAAATCCCGCGCGCCACACCGTTGCCACGCGCGCAACGATGGCATCGGGACGGCCCTGTGCAGACCGTGCTGCGGTGCGGTATCCTGTTGTCGACCATCGTTTGGGGCCAGTTTGGGGGGCACACGCCATGCCGGATCGCCCGGTTCTGAATTTCCTGGTTCCGGCGTGCCAAACGCCCGAGGCCTACGGTCCGCGCATGGCCGAGGCGTTGCGGGCGGCGGGCTGGACCGTCACGGCGCAGGCTCTGCCCGGCGGCTACCCGCGGGTGGACGAGTCCGCGATCCTGGCGGCCGACATCGCCGTCTCGCGCCTGCCCGACGGCGCGCTGGTGCTGGTGGACGGGCTCGCCCTGCCGGGCGCCGCCGGAGCGCTGGCGATGGACAGCCGCCGCCTGCGGCTGGTGGCGTTGGTGGAGCGCGTCCTGTGGCGAGACCCCGGCCTTTCCGCGGGCGAGGCGGCGGCTCTGCGCAACCTGGAACAGGGCGCGCTGGCGCTGATGCGGGGCATCGCCGTACCGGGTGCGGAGGTGGCGGCCGAGGCCGCCGCGCTGGGCCTCGCGGCGGAGCGGATTGTCACCGCCCCGGCCGATGCCGGGGGGGCCGGCAGGCTCGCCGCGCTGTTCGGATCGTGAACGGGCCGGCCAGACCCGGCTGTTTCCGGAACGGAACGAACCTCCGCCCCTGTTTCCACGCCACGGCATCGCCACATAGCCCACGGTCCAACGACCACAGGGTCCAACAAGCCCGGGCCTCCAACGAGCCTCGGGCAAAGCGGCGCGGTCCGTGCTAAGGTCCCGCCCGAGCCAACGGTGAACACCTCCGCATGACGCTTGCGAAACGCATCCTTCTCGTCGACGACGACAGCGCCCTGAGACAGTCGCTCGCCGAGCAGCTCCAGCTGCTGGAGGAATTCGAAACGGTCGAGGCCGGCGACGGCGCTTCGGCGCTGGCCGTGGCGCGGGAGGGAGCCTTTTCCGCCATCCTGCTCGACGTCGGGCTGCCCGACATGGACGGGCGCGATCTGTGCCGCCTGCTGCGGCGCGAGGGGGTGCGCTGCCCGGTCATCATGCTGACCGCGGCCAGTTCCGACGCTGATACGATCCTGGGGCTCGATTCCGGGGCCACCGACTATGTGACCAAGCCCTTCCGCATGGGCGTGCTGCTGGCCCGGCTGCGCGCGCAGCTGCGCGTGTTCGAGCAGACGGAGGACGCGGTCTTCGCCATCGGCCCCTACAGCTTCCGCCCGGCGGCCAAGCTGCTGCTGGAGGAAGGGAAGAACCGCAAGATCCGCCTGACCGAAAAGGAAACGGCGATCCTGAAGTATCTGTACCGGGCCGGCGACGCGGTGGTCGGGCGCGAAACCCTGCTGGGCGAGGTGTGGGGCTACAACGCGGCCGTCACCACCCACACGCTGGAAACGCACGTCTACCGCCTGCGCCAGAAGATCGAGCGCGATCCCTCCAACGCGGAAATCCTGGTGACCGAACCCGGAGGCTACCGCCTCGTTCCCTGATGTTTGCCCTGATGGGGGTTCTGGTGCCGAGCGGCCCCGGACCGTTCGGAGATGGTGATTGCCATCGGGTGGCCCATCCAGCGCCGCCGCGGGCCGTTCAGCGCCATGCCGTTCCGCTGTGGGCCGCCGCCCCACAGGCCACGGCCGCGCGGCACCACCGGCAGCAACCGGATTTTCCGCCCGACGATGGCGAGCCGCCGCCGCCAGTGGGCCACCAGCTTCGCCGAGGTGCCGACGCGCCGTGCGATCTCGTGGTCGGCCAGCAGGGCGCTGCCCGGATCCTGCAACAGGTCCAGGATGGCGCGGCGCTTGTCGGCGCTGGTGTGGCGGCTGTGCTTGCGCTCCAGCGCCTTGCCCAGGTCCCACAGCTTTTCGGCGGTCTCGCGCGCCAGCGTGCGCCAGCGGTCCACCTCCTCGCGCTGCCGCTCCATGTCGCCGCTGCTTTTCTCCAGCTGGCGCTTCAGCCCGGCGACCTCCAGCTCCAGATCCCGCACCTGCCGGCGCAGTCCCTGGACGAGCTGGTCGGGCGGCGGCTGACGATCGGGCGGCGCCGAAGCGGCGGAGGCGGAAGGCTCGCCGGCCGGGGTGGGGCGGGCGCCGCGGGCCAGATCGCGGAAGGACAGGCCGGCCCGCGCCAGCATGATGCGGGCGGCGCGTAACGCGGACAGCGCCTCGCCCTGATGGTCCGACTCGGCCATGGCGAGGACTTTGGCGAGCTTGTCAGGATCCATCCGTCAATCGGCCGTCAATCGGGTCCGGAGGCGTTTCATCGCGTCGATGGGCGGCATCGATGAGCGAGTTGGCGGGAAACTACCACATCTTATTGGGATCGGCACCTCCACATATTGATGGTGGTGAATGTCATTCCCTTTAACCCGTCGGAGACATGCCACCCGAAATGGCTCGCCCGGAACGGCCGGCGGCGTCCCGTGGGCTGCGGGCCTGGCATCGCGCTCACTTGTAAATTTCGACACAAAATGCAGGGTCCGCTCGTCTACCAAAAGAGTGCTTTTCTCTCGACTCGCGAAAAGCATACCGCCAAATTGGTAGTGTTATGACGGCACCAACCGTTTCCAATACCGGCGTTGCGGCGTCGGGCTTTACCGTGCGCTTCTGGGGCGTTCGTGGAAGCATTGCGTCTCCCGGTCCGGACACCGTGCGTTACGGCGGCAACACGCCCTGCATCGAGGTGCGCTGCGGCGACGCCCTGCTGATCCTGGACGCCGGCACTGGCATCCGCCCGCTGGGGGAGGCGCTGATGCGCCAGGGGGCGGTCGATGCCGATCTGCTGCTGACCCACAGTCATCTGGACCACATCTGCGGCCTGCCGTTCTTCGCGCCGGTCTTCGACGCCGCCAGTTCGGTGCGCATCTGGGCCGGGCACCTGCAGCCGGACCGAACGATCCGTTCGGTCCTCCAATGCATGATGGCGACGCCGCTGTTCCCGGTTCCGGTGGAGATCTTCCGCGCGGACTGCGCGTTCCGGAACTTCACCTGCGGCGAAACGCTGCACCCGAAGCCGGGCGTCACGGTGCGGACCGGGCCGCTGAACCACCCCGACGGGGCGGTCGGCTACCGGGTGGAGTTCGCCGGGCGCAGCCTGTGCTACGTCACCGACACGGAGCATCCGGCCGAAGGGCGCGACGCCGCCATCGTGGAGCTGGTGCGTGGCGCAGACCTGCTGATCTACGACTGCACCTACACCGACGAGGAATACCCGGCCCATGCCGGCTGGGGTCACTCGACGTGGCAGGAATGCCTGCGGCTCGCCGACGCGGCGGGGGTGGGCCGCGCCGTCGTCTTCCACCACGACCCGAAGCGCACCGACGCGGACCTGGACGCCATCGCCGCCGCCTCCGAGGCCTTGCGCCCCGGCACGCTGATCGCCCGCGAAGGGATGACCCTACCGCTTTGAAAACCGCGCAAGCACAGCCTCCCGATCCGGGAAGGACTTCCCGCGGGGATGGCATATGACCACGGTCAGTGATGTTTTTCAGTCACGGGCAAGGCGAACCGTCTGTTCCCTGGTGACTTGTCACTGCCAAGTCTTGTGACAATTATGGTAATCAGGACCGCGTGCAACCGCAGGGGGAACTCTGGCGATTATGATGCGGTCTGTTTTGCGCCTGTCGTCGTTGGGTATGCTCGCGGGTGGTTTCCTCGCGGGTTGCGCTTCCACTCCCGCGCCCCAGGCGACGGTGAGCGACCAGCCGCGCTCGGTCACCCTGCACCATCCGGCCAGCGGCGAGACGGTCAGCGCCGTCTACCGGCGCTCCGACGGCTACGACCGGGAGGCGTTGCAGCAGATCGCCACCCTGTTCCGCGACCGCCGCAACGGGGAGGTGTTGCCCGTCGATCCGGCGTTGGTGGACATGCTGGTGGAGCTTCGCGAGCGCTGCGGCGCGTCCCCCGACACGCCGATCCACATCACCTCCGGCTTCCGCTCCCAGGCGACCAACGTGGCGCTGGCCCGCACCAACCCGAACGTGGCGGAGCAAAGCTATCACATGCGCGGGCAGGCGGCGGACATCTACATCCCCGGCGTCGCGCCCCGCCGCATCGCCGACGAGGCCGCGGCCATGCAGCGCGGCGGCTACGCCATGTACGCGCACACCGGCCACGTCCATGTGGACACCGGCCCCTTCCGCACCTGGACGCCGAAGGGCGGCGAGCCGCGGACCACCCCCGCCATCCTGGAGGCGCGGGCAAACGCGCCGCGCAAACCGGCTGCTGCGAAGACCGAGGTTGCGGAGGTGGCGCCTGAAAAGCCGGCACCGGTCGCCAAGGCGGCCAAGGCCAAGGCCAACGCGAAGGCCGCGCCCGTGCAGACAGCCGCTCTGCCGCCCGGCAAGTCTGACGCCGACCTGTCCCGCGTCCGCTACGTGCTGGCCCAGCTCAAGGAACAGCCGGCCCCGGCCGCGGCGAAGAAGAAGCTGCCGTAGGGGAGAGAGCCCACCCCTGCGCTTATGACAGGAATGACTCGAGCCCGGCTCGGAAAGCCTGGAAGCTCGGCGACCGATTGACCTCGGGATTCATGTGCGGGGCGATGGCGTGGGCCGCGCCGATCTTGGGAAAGTTGGGGAAGTCGTAGCCCGCTTTGACCAATTCGCCGTGCAGCTTTTCCCAGGTTCCGCCTTTGATGGCGTCCGGCTCCCGGTACGGCCTTTTCTGGTGCAGGGTCTTCGGCAACTTGTCATAACCGGTGTAGAGCGCGGCGTGGTCGCCGAAGTACCACGCCTCCAATTCCTCGACAACGATGCGCGTCACCACATGGAAGACTCCATTGTTTGATGCGCATTTGGTGACCAGCCCGGCCTGGAGGGCCGCGTCTTCCAGCGTCTTCTTCAGCGCGCGGCAGTCCTCCCGGTCCTCGTCGATCAGTACCAGGACGCGCAGGTCTTCGCGCGTCAAGCGGGATTTGTAGGCGCGCAGACGCTCCGGCAGCTTGGCCAGCAGTTGCGACTTGCTGGTGAACTCGATGATCCGGTGCGTGGCGCGGCCATTCAGGATGCGCGGAACAAGGTGGGAGAG
>JAEZPL010000511.1 GCA_023413605.1 Pseudomonadota bacterium | reverse complement strand
GAGAACACCGGCAAGCCCGCCGGCACGGTCGTGCAGGTGCTCCAGCCCGGCTACACCATCCATGGCCGCCTGCTGCGCGAAGCCATGGTCGGCGTCGCCAAGGCCGGCCCGAACGAGTCCAGCGGCCAGCACGTGGACACCAAGGCGTAAAGAGCAGGGGCGTAAAGAGCAGGGGTATCAGCCGGCGCGGCGGTCCGGTCCGCCGCGCGGCCTCTCCTTCGCCGCCGTTGCCGGGCCTTCCCCACCGCGCGACCCATTGCCGCGGTGGGGTGCGAAGGCCGGCGGCCACTGGGGGCTTGTGCATCGCCCCGTATTTCCCTATTCGAGATAGGGATTAAGGGCGCCGCGCCGCGCGCCGCGCCCCTTGGCGTAAGCTCACCAGGAAACCAGGAAACCGGATCCGTGCCCAAGAGCATCCTGACCGTCGACGATTCCAAGACCATCCGTGACATGGTCGCGTTCACGCTGCAGAAGGCGGGCTACGCCGTGACGGAGGCCGCCGACGGCGCGGCGGGGCTGGCGCTGGCCAACCGGCAGAAGTTCGACTGCATCATCACCGACCTGAACATGCCGGGGATGGACGGGCTGGCCCTGACGAAGGCGGTCCGCGGCGGTGCCGTCAACCGCACGACCCCCGTCCTCCTCCTGACCACGGAGGCGGACCCCGCCAAAAAGACCGCGGGGCGCGAAGCCGGCGCCACCGGCTGGCTGGTGAAGCCGTTCAACCCGGACAAGCTGGTCGACACCGTGAAGAAGGTCTGCCCGTAAGACAGGCCCACCCCATTCACGCCGCGCGGGCACGGACAGCGCCCTGTCCGTTCACGGCGGTCAGCCCGTGCCGCTTGAACTGGGCCTGGACGACGGCCGCCCAGGTCATGCGGACGAGCGCGATCTTTTCGGCGTCGTCGGCGACAGCGCCGGAAACCACGTCGCACACGTGAAGCAGCATGGCGTCGTCCACCGCCGTGGGGTGCTGGCCGGCGATGCGCAGCAGCCACGCGGTCAGGTCGGCCGGGCTGTGGCGCGGCAGGCCGCGCTCCGCCAGGGTCAGGGCGTTGCCCAGGTTCGTCAGTTCGCGCCGTGCCATTGCGACGGTCCCGATCATCGGCATTCTCCCGTTTCCAGGAAAAGTCTTACCCGAACGTCCGGGGGCCTTCAGTGACGGAGGTCACAGCGGTTTCCCACAGCGGTTTCCCACAGCGGTTTCCATGACGGGGATCATCGGAGCGAGTGGGGGCGCGCGCGGGTGAGGGGCGTGCGATCCCCGCCGTTTGCCGCTATAGTCTGGGCGCCGTACAGTTTGTCGCACCCGTTTGCACCCCCTTGGGAAGGCCTTTCGCTTTGCCGATGCTCTCCGCCCGCGCCGCCGCGCTCGAGTCCTCCGCCGATCCGCAGAACATTCCGAACAAGCGGGCGATCCTGTCCCGGCGCAAGCTGGCGGAGGAGCTGGAGGCGCTGGTCGACCAGCACGGGACGGGCGACACGCTGCGCCCGGCGGTCATCGCCTGCCTGCGCAAGACGCTGAACGAAGGCCGTGCCGAGGTGCGGGCGCGGTTCGAGGCCAAGGGGTCGGGCGAGGACTGCGTCCGGCAGAACTGCTACCTCGCCGACGGTCTGGTGCGCACGCTGGCCGACTTCACGATCACCCACATCTTCCCCTCGGCCAACCCGACCTCGGGCGAGGTGTTCGACATCGCCGCCACCGGCGGCTACGGCCGCGGCGAGCTGGCGCCCTTCTCCGACATCGACCTGCTGTTCCTGCTGCCCTACAAGCGCACGCCGCGGGTGGAGCAGGTGGTGGAGTACATGCTCTACATCCTGTGGGACCTGGGGCTGAAGGTCGGCCACGCGGTGCGCAGCGTGGACGACTGCATCCGCCAGTCCAAGGCCGACATCACGATCCGCACCGCCATCCTGGAGGCGCGCTACCTCTGGGGGCCGCGCAAGCTCTACTCGGAGTTGCGCAAGCGCTTCGACAAGGAGGTGGTCGTCGGATCCGGGCCGGAGTTCGTGGAAGCCAAGCTGGCCGAGCGCGACAACCGCCACCTGAAGCTGGGCGACAGCCGCTACGTTCTGGAACCGAACCTGAAGGACGGCAAGGGAGGCCTGCGCGACCTTCAGACCCTGTTCTGGATCGCCAAATACCTCTACCGCGTGGAGGAGGTGGACGACCTCGTCGGCAAGAAGGTGCTGCTGCCGGAGGAGGCGCAGCGCTTCGCCAAGGCGCAGAACTTCCTGTGGACCGCGCGCTGCCACCTGCACTACCTGACCGGCCGCATGGAAGATCGGCTGACCTTCGACGTGCAGACGGAGATCGGCGCCCGCATGGGATACACCGAACACGCCGGGACCAAGGGCGTGGAACGGTTCATGAAGCATTATTTCCTGGTCGCCAAGGACGTGGGCGACCTGACGCGCATCTTCTGCGCGGCGCTGGAGGCGGAATCGAAGCGCCCGCCCAAGTTCAACATCCTGCGGCTGGCGGCGCTGGCCCGGCGCAAGGACGTGGACGGCTTCATCGTGGACGGCGAACGCCTGAACGTCCGCACCGACCGCCAGTTCAAGGAGCAGCCGCTGGACATGATCCGGCTGTTCCACACCGCGCAGATCAACGACATCGACATCCACCCCAACGCGCTGCGTGCCATCACGCGCTCGCTGTCGGTGGTGGGGCCGAAGCTGCGCGCGGACCCGGAGGCCAACCGGCTGTTCCTGGAAATCCTGACCGGGCCGAAGGACCCGGAAATCACGTTGCGCCGCATGAACGAGGCCGGCGTGCTCGCCCGCTTCATCCCCGACTTCGGCCGGGTGGTGGCGCAGATGCAGTACGACATGTACCACGTCTATACGGTGGACGAGCACACGCTGTTCGCGCTGGGCATCCTGCACAAGATCGAGAGCGGCGAACTGACCGACGAACTGCCGCTCTCGTCGGAGGTGATCCACAAGGTGGTGTCGCGCCGGGCGCTCTACGTCGCGGTGCTGCTGCACGACATCGCCAAGGGCCGCGGCGGCGACCATTCCGTGCTGGGCGCCCGCGTCGCGGAAAAGCTGTGCCCGCGCCTGGGCCTGAGCGCCGAGGAGACGGAGACGGTGGCGTGGCTGGTGCGTTGGCACCTCGCCATGTCCCAGGTCGCCTTCAAGCGCGACCTGGAGGACGACAAGACCGTGCGCGACTTCGTCTCGCTGGTCCAATCGCCGGAACGGCTGCGCCTGCTGCTGGTGCTGACCGTCGCCGACATCCGGGCCGTGGGGCCGCAGCGCTGGAACAACTGGAAGGCCACGCTGCTGCGCGAGCTGTACAACCGGTCGGAAGAGGTGATGTCCGGCGGCCTGTCGGTGGAAGGCCGCGGGCGCCGCATCCAGGCGGCCCAGGCGGCGCTGAGGGCCGAGCTGTCGGACTTCGACGACGCCGATTTCGACCGGCACACGGCGCTGGGCTACCCCGCCTACTGGCTGGCCTTCGACACCGAGACGCTGGGGCGCCACGCCCGCCTTGTCCGCGAAGCGAACCGGGAGGAACGGCCGCTGACCGTGGACACCCGCATCGACCGCGGCCGGGCGATCACCGAGGTGACGATCTACGCCACCGACCACCACGGCCTGTTCTCCCGTCTGGCCGGAGCGCTGGCGGCGGTGGGGGCGGACATCGTGGACGCGCGCATCTTCACCATGACCAACGGCATGGCGCTGGACGTCTTCACCGTGCAGGACGCGGCTGGCGGCGGCGCCTTCGAGAGCGGCGACAAGCTCGCCCGGCTGTCGGTGATGATCGAGAAGGTGCTGTCCGGCCAGCTGAAGCCCCTGCACGACCTCGCCAAGCGCAAGGCGCTGCACGCCAGCCGCACGCGGGTCTTCCACGTGCCGCCGCGCGTGCTGATCGACAACAACGCCTCCACCACCCACACGGTGATCGAGGTGAACGGTCGCGACCGGCCGGGCCTGCTGTACGACCTGACGCGGGCGTTGTCGAACCTGACGCTGCAAATCTCCTCGGCGAAGATCTCGACCTATGGGGAGAAGGCCATCGACGTCTTCTACGTGAAGGACGTCTTCGGCCTGAAGGTCACCCACGACAACAAGCTGGCCCAGATCCGGGAGAAGCTGCTCCACGCCCTGGCCGACCCGGTGGGGTGACGGAAAGTCGTGTCGGCCGGGGGGCTGTGCCTCGGCCCAGCCTTACCGCCCCTCCACCCATCCGTCGATGGCGCTGGTGACCATCCCGGCAGCGATGTCCAGCAGGGCGCCGGCCATCAGGTCGGTGGCCCAATGCCGTTCGGTCGCCAGACTCGACCAATTCACGGCGGCGGCGAAACCGATGCTGGCGACGGTCAGGGGCGAGACGCCACGGTTGATGGCGACCGCGGTCGCGACCGACGCCATGTTGATCGCATGGCCCGACG
>JAEZPL010000497.1 GCA_023413605.1 Pseudomonadota bacterium | reverse complement strand
GCTTGTTGACCAGGGACTCGGCGTCGGACGCCTTTTTCTTCAAGGGGGCGAGCGTCGCGCGGGCTTCGGCGGCGGCGCGGCGCTGGTCCTTGCGGCTGGGGCCTGCGTCGGCGGTGTCGCCCTTGGCGCCGGCGCGTTCGGCCCGCGCGCGGTCCAACAGGAAACGGCGATAATCGTCAAGGTCGCCGTCATAGGGGGCGACGGTGCCGTCGGCGACCAGCAGCAGCCGGTCGGCGGTCAGTTCAATCAGGTGCGGGTCGTGGCTGATGAGGATGACGGCCCCCTCGAAGGCGTTGATGGCCTCGATCAGCGCCTCGCGGCTGTCCACGTCCAGATGGTTGGTCGGTTCGTCCAGCATCAGGATGTGCGGAGTCTCGCGGCTCATCAGGGCGAGCAGCAGCCGGGCCTTCTCGCCGCCCGACAGGTCGGCGATGCGGGTTTCCGCCTTGCTCTGCTGGAAGCCGAATCGGCCCAGATGGGCGCGCACCTTCTCCTCCGGAGCCAGCGGCATGATGCGCTGGGTCTGTTGGATGGGGGTGATCGACAGGTCCAACTCGTCCTGCTGGTGCTGGGCGAAATAGCCGACGCGCAGCTTGTTGGGGCGTTTCATCTCGCCGCCCATGGCGTCGAGGCGACCGGCCAGCAGCTTCACCAGCGTGGACTTGCCGTTGCCGTTGGCGCCCAGCAGGGCGATGCGGTCGTCCATGTCGATGCGCAGGTTCACGCGCTTCAGCACGGCGCGGTCGCCATAGCCGATGGTGACGTTGTCGAGCGCGATGAGCGGCGGGGGCAGCTGGTCGGGCTGGGGGAAGTTGAAGACGACCTCGGCGTCGTCCTCCATCAGCGTGATGGTTTCCAGCTTTTCCAGCGCCTTCAGGCGGCTTTGCGCCTGGCGGGCCTTGGTGGCCTTGTAGCGGAAGCGTTCGACGAAGGCCATCATGTGCTTGCGCTTGGCCTCCTGCTTGGTCGCCATGGCTTGCAGCCGCTCCTGGTTGGCTCGGCGCTGCTTCAGGAACTGGTCGTAGTTGCCGGCGTAGGTCACCAGCTTTCCCTGGTCCACATGGATGGTCGTGGTCGGGACCGAGTTCAAGAGGTCGCGGTCATGGCTGACCAACAGGATCGTATGCGGATAGTTCTTGAGATAGCCCTCCAGCCACAGCGTCGCTTCGAGGTCGAGGTGGTTCGTCGGCTCGTCGAGCAGCAGCAGGTCCGGCCGCGCGAACAGCACGCCGGCCAGGGCCACGCGCATCCGCCAGCCGCCGGAAAAGTCGGAGCAGGGGCGGGCTTGGGCGTCGGCGTCGAAGCCCAGGCCGGACAGCACCTGCGCGGCGCGCGACGGGGCGGAATGCGCCTCGATGTCGGCCAGCCGGGCGTGGATTTCGCCGATGCGCATGGGGTCGGTGGCCGTCTCGGCCTCCGCCAGCAGGGCGGTGCGCTCGGTGTCGGCGGCCAGCACCGCGTCGATCAGGCTGATGGCGCCGCTCGGCGCCTCCTGCGCCACCATGCCGATCTTCGTGCCTGCGGGCACGGTGATCGCACCGGCGTCCGTCTGGAGCTGGCCGGCAATGAGCTTCAGCAGCGTGGACTTGCCGGTGCCGTTCCGGCCGACCAGCGCCACCCGGTGGCCCTTCGACACGACCGCGGTGGCGCGGTCGAACAGCACGCGTCCACCGAAGCGGAACGTCAGATCGTTGATGTGCAGCATGGCCGGGTCGGTGTACCACGAGCCAGCCCCCGATTTGAAGCGGTACGGGCGGGGGACGCAATCATAGCTGCAATCGCCGCCACGAAGCGGTTGCCGTGGCGCGAAAGCGCCTATATAACCCCGCGCAATCGGCGCCCCGGCCAGACGCGTGGCGCCCCATAACGCTTTTTCAGCAGGAGCCCACCGCCATGGCCGTCGAACGGACCCTCTCGATCATCAAGCCCGATGCCACCCGCCGCAACCTGACCGGCAAGATCAACGCCAAGTTCGAAGACGGCGGCCTGCGCATCATCGCCCAGAAGCGCGTCCAGCTGTCGAAGGCCCAGGCCGAGCAGTTCTACGGCGTGCACCGCGAGCGTCCGTTCTTCAACGACCTCGTCTCCTTCATGATCTCCGGCCCGGTCGTCCTGCAGGTGCTGGAAGGCGAGAACGCCATCGCCCGCAACCGCGAGATCATGGGCGCCACCAACCCGGCCAACGCCGCCGAGGGCACCATCCGCAAGGAGTTCGCCGAGTCCATCGAGGCCAACTCGGTGCACGGCTCGGACGCTCCGGAGACCGCCGCCCAGGAGATCGCCTTCTTCTTCGCCGGCATCGAGCTGGTCGGCTGATTTCAGCCAACAGGCCGAGATAAGCTGTTTGTCGAAGGGCCGTCCCGTCCGGGGCGGCCCTTTGTCATTCCGGATTCCGTCACGAACTTGTCCCGCGGCGCGGGCAAAGCCCCGTGGACAGGCGTGTAAAAGTCGAGTATTCGGGGAATCAACCGCAAGGAGTACCCTGATGGAACCCCTGGACATCAAGCCGTTCGTCGTCTCCCTGCTGGAGCCGCTGTCCCCGCTCGCGCAGGGGCGCAACGACCTGGGCGATCCCGGCGTGGTGGAGCTTCTGGTGCGCGGCTATGTGGACCAGTGCCTCGCCTCCTTCCAGAAGGTGTTGGACGGTTCCGTCGACCAGGACACCGCCATCGACGCCATCAACGGGCAGGCGATGGCGCTGAACGCCGTGTTCCTGGGCACCAGCGGCTTCGACACGGTGACCATCCATCCCTGGAACTCCGCCGACCAGCTGGGCATGTTCCTGCGCGATTCGATCGGGCTGGACTTCCCGCCGGAGGATTGCGTGCGGGCGGCACTGATCCATTTGGCCACGCACGTCATGTACGCCATCCAGGGTGGCGAGGACGCGTGGCGGGAGCAGGTGGACGCCCTGGTCGGCGAGATGCGCGACCTGTTCCTGGGGCGCCCGCCGGGCGGGCAGTAAGGAATCTTCCGGGGCGTTCGCGGCGAGTCTGCTTATAGGATCATCGTCATCCCCGCGAAGGCGGGGATCCAGAAAACTCCGCATGGAAGCGCTTGTTTGCCCTGGATCCCCGGCTTCGCGGGGATGACGGAAATCATATCCAGCGACCAGGAATTCCCAATGTGATAACCCTCCCCCTCGGCGAGGGGGAGGGGCTTTGGGCCGTTACAGCAGGAAGATCGCCATCAGGATCAGCAGGATCACGACGCCGACCGTTCCATAGGTCATGAACTTGGTGAAGGCGTGCCAGCCCTCCACGTGCTCGCGCACGAGTTCATCGTTGACCGGGTTGCTTCCGTGATCGGTAACCGCCATGTCGACCCCCATTGGTTGAGTCTTGTTTGGCGGAAGATGTAGGGAGCACCAACAGTTCCGGCAAGGGCTCCGCTTAGGCTGGCGGATTGACCAGGGCGGGCAGGGCCGTAACCGGGCCGGAAATCACCACCCGGCCGTCTTCGACACGGGTCCGGCCTTCGGCGATCAGGCGAACGGCCTGCGGGTAGATGCGGTGCTCGGATTCCAGAACCCGCTCAGCCAGCGCGTGGGCGTCGTCGCCGGGCAGGACCGGAACGGCCGCCTGCACGAGTATCGGCCCCTCGTCCATCTCCGGGCGCACGTAATGGACCGTGCAGCCGTGGAAGCGCACGCCGGCCGCGATCGCCCGCTCGTGCGTGTCCAGCCCCTTGAAGGAGGGCAGGAGGGAGGGGTGGATGTTGATCAGCCGGTCGCGCCACGTGTCCACGAACCAGGGCGACAGCAGGCGCATGAAGCCGGCAAGGCAGACCAGTTCGACGCCCGCCTCGCGCAGGCGCGCGTCCATGGCTTCCTCGAAGGCCTGCTTGTTGCCGGGGTAGTCGCGGTGGCTGACCACCGCGCCGGGAACGCCGGCTGCGGTCGCGCGCTCCAGCCCGTAGGCGTCGGCCTTGTTGGACAGGACGAGCGCGTTCTCGGCCGGAAAATCCGGGGCGGCGCAGGCGTCGATCAACGCCTGCAAATTGCTGCCGCGCCCGGAAATCAGGACGCCGATCTTCAAGCGAGATGGCGTCAGGCGCGCCATTCCGCATCCATTCCGTTAACGGTGACGCGGGCCTCACCATCCTTGATCGCGTGTACGGTGCCGACGGTGAAGACCGTCTCGCCGCCCTGCGCCAGGATGTCGGTCGCCTGCTGCGCCTTGTCGGCCGGAACCACGACGACCATGCCGAGGCCGGTGTTGAAGGTGCGCGCCATGTCCAGCGGAGTCAGCCCGCCCGTCTTCATCAGCCAGGAGAAGACCGGGGGCAGCGGCCACTTGGTCGCGTCGAGCGTCACGCCCAGCCCGTCCGGCAGGACGCGCGGAATGTTCTCGATCAGGCCCCCGCCGGTGATGTGCGCCATGGCGTGCACGGTGCCGGCGCGGATGGCGGCCAGCGTGCTTTTCACATAGATGCGGGTCGGCACCAACAGCGCCTCGCCCAGCGTCTTGGACGCGTCCCACGGGCAGGGGGAGTCGTAGCCGAGGCCCGACTTCTCCACCAGCTTGCGCACCAGCGAGTAGCCGTTGGAATGCACGCCGGAGGAGGCGAGGCCGAGAATGACGTCACCGGCCTGCACCTTGGTGCCGGTCAGCGCGTTCTCGCGCTCCACCGCGCCCACCGAGAAGCCGGCGAGGTCGTAGTCGTCCGCGGCGTACATGCCCGGCATCTCGGCCGTTTCGCCGCCGACCAGCGCGCAGCCGGCCTGGCGGCAGCCCTCGGCGATGCCCGCGACGATGGCGCGGCCGGCGGCCACGTCCAGCTTGCCCATGGCGTAGTAGTCGAGGAACAGCAGCGGTTCCGCACCCTGCACGACGAGGTCGTTGACGCACATCGCGACAAGGT
>JAEZPL010000491.1 GCA_023413605.1 Pseudomonadota bacterium | reverse complement strand
GGGGGGGGGGGTTACCCGCGGAGGCTCGCCGGTGAGATCGCCGAGTTGGAGGAGCGCATCGCCTCCACGCGCGGTGCCGTGGTGACGGCGATCTAGGCCGTCTACGTCCCGGCTGACGACTTCACTGATCCGGCTGTGGCGGAGCTGTTCAGCCATCTCGACAGCTCCATCGTGCTGTCGCGCGGCATGGCGGCGGAGGGGCTGTACCCCGCGGTCGATCCGCTCGCCTCCGGCTCCAACCTGCTCGACCCCATGATCATGGGTGAAGAGCATTACCGCCTCGCCGAGGAGGTGCGGGGCGCTCTTGCTCATTACCGGGAGCTTCAGGACGTCATCGCGCTCCTCGGGATCGAGGAGCTGAGCACCGCCGACCGCCGGGCCGTCAAGCGGGCCCGGCGCCTGCAACGCTTCCTGACCCAGCCCTTTCTGGTGACGGAGAGCTTCACCGGCCACGCCGGAGTCAGCGTGCCGCTGGCCGAAACGCTGAAGGGCTGCCGCGCCATCCTGGACGGTGCCGGCGACGACTGGGCCGAATCCTCCTTCTACATGACCGGCACGCTGGACCAAGTGCTGGCGAGCGAAACGGCGGGGAGCGCGGGAGGAGGACCGGTGCATGAGGCCTGATCGCCTGTCGCCTGATCACTTGTCGCTTGTCATCACCACCCCCACCGTGGTGGCCGCGACCGCGGACGACATCCGCCACCTGCGAGCGGAGGACGCCACCGGCGTCTTCGGCATTCTGCCGGGCCACGCCGACTTGCTGACCGCGCTCGGCATCTCCGTGGTCAGCTGGCGCGGGGCGGACGGGCGGGAGCGCTACTGCGCGGTGCGCGGCGGCGTGCTGACGGTCACCGATGGCGCGCGCGTCTCCATCGCCACGCGGGAAACCGTGGTCGGCGACGACCTGGAGGCGCTGGAGCGCAACGTGCTGACGCGTTTCCGCAGCGCCCACACGCAAGAGGAGGAGGCCCGCGCCGGAGCCCGGCACCTGCACGTCGCGGCGGTGCGCCACATCCTGGCCTATCTGCGGCCGGAGCGCCGGACGAACGGGCGGCACCGCACGCCGCAGGACGGCGCGGGAGGGGCCGAATGATCCGGCCGGACGACAACGGCAACCGCGCCGCCCCCATGGCGGAGCCCGTCCGCCGAACGCGCGAGCGGCGCGAACGCCGGGAGCGGGAGGGGGAACGGCCCGTTGGCCGAAACCTCGCGCTGATCGGCGCGCTCGGCTGGCTCGTGGTCACGCCGACGCTGCTTGGGCTTCTCGCCGGCCGCTGGTTCGACCGGATGGCCGGCGGCGGGATCTTCTGGACCGCGTCGCTGATCTTCGCCGGTGTGGCGCTGGGCGGCTGGCTGGCCTGGAAGCGCATCGTGCAGGAGCATTGACCCATGCCGACAGAGATGTCCCTTCCTGCCACCGGTCTCGGAATCCTGGCCGGCGCCGTGCTGGGGACGGTCTTCTTCCACACCCTCGCCGTCGCCACGCGGCTGATGCTGGCCGGATGTTTCCGGCGCGCGCTGCCGCTGCACGCGCTGCGGCTGGTCGGGGTGGTGGCGGTCTTCACCCTGGCGGCGATCCATGTCGGGGCGCCGGCCCTGCTGGGCCTGCTTGCCGGCCTTCATCTTTCCCGGGGAGCCGCGATGCGGCGGCTGGGAGGGGCGCCATAATGGACTCCCCGCTCACCGCCCCTGTGGTCTTCACGGCCGGCCCCGTGCCGGTGACGCTGCCGGTGGTCACCAGCTGGGCGCTGATGGCGGCCATGACCGCCGGGGCGGCGCTGGCGACGCGGCGGCTGCGCGTGGAGCGGCCGGGACGCCTCCAGACCGTGGTGGAACTGCTGGTCCAAACGCTGCTGCACCAGATCGGGGAAACCATGCAGGGGAACGCCACGCCGTTCCTGCCGCTGCTCGGCACTCTGTTCCTGTATCTGGCCGTCGCCAACCTCTCCGGCCTGCTGCCGGGGGTGAAGGCCCCGACCGCGTTCATCGAGACCGCCGCGGCGCTCGCCCTGATCGTCCTTCTGGCAAGCCAGGCTTTCGGCATCCGGGCGCGCGGGCTCGGCCCCTACCTGAAAGGCTTTGCCAAGCCGTCCCCCCTCCTTCTGCCGCTCAATCTCCTGTCGGAGCTGACGCGGGCCTTCTCCCTGTCGGTCCGCCTGTTCGGCAACGTGATGAGCGGGGAGTTCGTCATCGGTATCGTCCTGACGCTGGCCGGCCTGTTCGTGCCGGTGCCGCTGATGGCGCTGGAGGCGCTGCTGGGCCTCGTCCAGGCCTACATCTTCACGGTCCTCGCCACGGTCTTCATCGGCGGCGCGGTCGGCTCCATCGAGAAGGGATAATCATGGACATACACGCCATCAGCATCCTGGGGGCGGTGGTCGCCGTGTCGGTCGGGGCCATCGGCCCGGCGCTCGCCGAAGGCCGGGCGGTCGCCGCCGCCATGGAGGCCATCGCCCGCCAGCCCGAGGCCGCCAACACCCTGTCGCGCACGCTGTTCGTCGGCCTGGCGATGATCGAGACGATGGCGATCTACTGCCTGGTGGTGGCGCTGCTCCTGCTGTTCGCCAACCCGTTCGTCTGAGTGGCCG
>JAEZPL010000426.1 GCA_023413605.1 Pseudomonadota bacterium | reverse complement strand
CATCCCGACCAGCGCCTCGACGGCGGCTTCCTGCTTCGGCAGCCGCCGCTTGGGCCGGGCCGCGCGCATGGCTTGACAGAGCCGGTCGTGCAGCGTGAGCAAACCCGGCCACGCGGAGAGCGTCCGCTGCGTCGCCTGATGAGCGGCGCGCAGGCGGGCGAGGTCGGCCTGCAGCGGGTCGTCGGGGATCGGCGGAAGCGGCCCGGCATGGACGAAGTAGGCGGCCAGCCACTCGTAGAGCGCCGCGTTGTCCCCGCGGGACGGAAAGACGTCGATGCGTTCCGGAAGCTGGAGGGTGACGCCGTCGTAACGGGCGCGCTCCAGCTTCTCCGTCCCGAGTCCGAGGCGCGGCTTCAGGCCGAGGCGATGGCCGGACGTCTCGGCCGCGGCCCCGGCGATCCGGACGGCACCGGGGCCGCCCAGCGCCCGGAACAGCACGCCCAGCCGCGTTCGCATCTCGTCCAGGCGGACCGCCGCCTCGGGATGACGGGGGTAGGACGCGGCATCGCCGATCAGGCGGTGCCACAACGCCCCGACGAACTCCTCGGGTTCCCAAATGGAGGCCATAGGATCATCCCAGCGTGAGTTCCGCGACCCGCAGCAGCGCCTTCTTCACCTCGGGATCGTCGGTCAGGGGCTCGATCATCGCAGCCAGGATGGCTTCGTCCCGAGGCATCCCGTCGCGGATCAGCGAGGCGCAGTAGACCAGCAGGCGGGTCGAGACACCTTCCTCGAGATCCTGTCCCTTAAGGGCGCGCAGGGCGTTTCCCAGCCGCACCAGCGGCGCGACGCGGTCGGCGGACAGCCCGCTCTCCTGGGCGACGATGCCGGTTTCGGCCTCGGGGTTCGGGAACCCGAACTCGATGGCGACGAAGCGCTGCCGGGTGCTGGGCTTCAGCGACTTCAGGATGTTCTGATAGCCGGGGTTGTAGGAGACGACCAGCATGAACTCGGGCGGCGCCTCCAGCAGCTCGCCGGTGCGTTCCAGCGGCAGCAGGCGGCGGTCGTCGGTCAGCGGGTGCAGGACCACGGTCACGTCCTTGCGCGCCTCCACCACCTCGTCCAGGTAGCAGATCGCGCCTTCGCGCACGGATCGGGTCAGCGGGCCGTCGGTCCACACCGTGTCGCCCCCCTTCAGCAGATAGCGCCCGGTCAGGTCGGCGGCGGTCAGGTCGTCGTGACAGGACACGGTGTAAAGCGGAAGCCCCAATCGGGCCGCCATGTGCGCGACGAAGCGGGTCTTGCCGCAGCCGGTCGGCCCCTTCAGCAGCAGGGGAAGGCGGTTCCGGTGGGCGTGCCCGAACAGGGCCACCTCGTTGCCGGTCGGCGCGTAGAAGGGGACGGCGGTGCCCGCCGTCCCTTCCGCGGAATTGCCCATGCCCATCGCCGTCACTCGGCCGGGGCAACCCGGGGCTGGGTGCGCGCGGGCACCTGCTGGCGGGCCGGTCCGAAGATGGCGTAGACGAACATGAGCACCGAGATCACCACGAAGACGCCGGAGCCCAGGCGCATCCAGTAGAAGAGGGCCAGCTGCTCCTGAACTTCCATGTAGGTCATGCCCAGCACGCGCTGGAGGTGGATCTGCACGACGCCGCCGAAGGTCAGCGTGAAGGTCATGAAGGCCATGGCCGAGGTCATGATCCAGAAGCTCCACATGTTGAGCACCTGGTTGTACGGCGCGTGGCCGCGCAAGGCCGGCATGGCGTAGGTGATGATCGACAGGTTCAGCATCACGTAGGCGCCGAAGAAGGCGAGATGGCCGTGCGCCGCCGTGACCTGCGTGCCGTGGCTGTAGTAGTTGACGAAGGACAGGGTGTGCAGAAAGCCCCACACGCCCGCGCCGAAGAAGGCCATGACCGGCGTGCCGAGCATCCAGAGGAAGGCGGCCTTGTTCGGATGGTCGCGCCGTCCCTTCCAGGCCATGGTGAAGGCGAAGACGACCATGGCGAAGAAGGGGGCGACCTCCAGCGTGGAGAACAGCGAGCCGATCCACTGCCAATAGTCCGGTGCGCCGATCCAGTAGTAATGGTGCCCGGTGCCCAGCAGGCCGGAGAACAGGGCAAGGCCGACGATGGCGTACAGCCATTTCTCCACGACCTCGCGGTCCACGCCGGTCATTTTGATGATCAGGAAGGCGAGGATGGAGGCCATCACCAGCTCCCACACGCCCTCGACCCACAGGTGGACGACGTACCACCAGTACATCTTGTCCAGCGCGAGGTTGGTCGGGTTGTAGAAGGCGAACAGGAAAAAGACGGCGATGCCCCACAAGCCGAGCAGGAGGACGTTGGTGATCGCCGTCCTGCGGCCTCTGATCACGGTCAGCGAGATGTTGTAGAGGAAGATCAACGCCGCGACGACGATGCCGATCTTCACCCACAGCGGTTGTTCGAGGAACTCGCGTCCCTCGTGGATGCCCAGCGTGTAGCCGACCACCGCGCCCAGCGCGCCGACCATCAGGATGGCCAACTGGGCGTAGGCGAGGGCCGGGCTTTCGATGTCGCGCTCCGACTCCTCCGGGATCAGGTAGTAGGCGGCGCCGAAGAAGCCGAGCAGAAGCCAGACGATCAGCGCGTTGGTGTGGATCATGCGCAGGATGTTGAAGGGCAGGATTTCGGCCAGGAAATTCGGCAGGACGTAGACGGTCCCGGCGAGCGCGCCGACCAGCACCTGGACGACGAACAGCACCATGGCGCAGGCGAAATACCAGTAGGCGATGCGTTGGGTGGCGTATTTCATGCCGCGGCTCCCCCTTCAGCCCGCTTGGTTCGGTGGCCAGCCTTGCGTGTCGATGCGGCTGGTCCATTCGAGAAAGTCGACGAGGTCGTTGAGTTCCTGGTCGGTCAGGTTGAACTGCGGCATCTGGCGGCGTCCCTCGACCCCGCTCGGCTGCGACTGCATCCAGGCGATCAGCGCCGTGCGGGCGCCTTCGGCGTCATCCCGTCCGCCGTAGCGGACCCAGACGTTGCCCAGTTCCGGGGCGAAGTAGGCGCCCTCCCCAAGCAGCGAGTGGCAATTGATGCAGGCGTTCTTCTCCCACACATGCTTGCCGCGGGCGACGCTGTCGCTCAGCGTCGCTTCGTCCGTGCTGGACGTGCGGATGTAGTAGTGGCTGTGGATCGTCAGGGCGACGAAGGTAACGAAGAAGAAGAGGGACCCGCCGTAGAAGATGTTCCGCGCCGCGGACTTCGTAAACCGCTCCGCCATCACCTCCCCCTTGCGTCGTTATGCGGCAGAATTGCGTACCCGCACAAGTAAACACGCAAAAGCGGCAATACGGCCATGGCACAAATGGATAGGGTTGGGCGCGCCCGACCGGCTTCGCCGCGAACGCTCTCGAACCGGACCGGCGCATGCAACATCTTGCCGTGAGGAGAGTTCCCGCCGGTTGCAAACGAGCCGGACTTTCGAAAAATTCGCGATATATCTGAAATAAAGTATGACTGTGACACAAAGGGGGTATATGCACGCGTTTCACAAT